>JAGNSQ010000136.1 GCA_017987975.1 Saprospiraceae bacterium | reverse complement strand
CTACTCCCTTTACCAATGTTTCACCACTAAAAAAAGTATAGGATGGGGGTGTCGGCGGTCCGCCCGGCTTTACTCCATTGACAAGGGTAGTAAATAGCTGACTACCCGAAGATTGATTTTGCCAAAATTCAACATCAACCATAAAATTGGAGCGTGAAAATCGGGCACCAGCCATACAGGATGTATTGTATTGTAATGGCAAAAAGTCTTTTTCACTGATGTAATAATATTTCAGATTTTGGGCAAATCTAGTCTCAAAATCAAATTGATTAAAGTTCTGGACCCTTCTGGAAATACTTGACTTCACTTCTAAACCAGGAATAAGTTGGTACGACACTGAAAGTTGAGGTTGGAGGTAGAAGTCATTGAATCCGGAAGGACGGTTGACTCTGATTCCTGCTGCAAAATTCCATTTGTGATGTTGGTACAGCAGGTCTGAATAAAAAGCGAGCTGGCTGCCTTTCTGGTCTAATAAGAGAGGAATGTTGGTGTTTTCAGAAGTATTTAACTGTACTTCCATTTGTACATAATCCAGTCCGGTATAAAGATTCATTTTATCTGACATCGAGATTTGGAGGGCCGACTTTATCCCATTCATTGCTACCTGCTGGCGATGAATATAATCTGTCTTGATGGTGTTTTCGGTACCATTAAAATAATCAATATTGGTGTTGGACAAATGAAATGAATCCAAAAATCGATATGTATATATATCTGTCACCAGATTGATCTTCTTGGTAAGTGCCGTCTTGTGTTTAAAAGAAAGTCCATTGTTGCTGAGTTTCCTGTAATTCGAAAAAGTCTGGGTCAGCGTTACACTTTGGTTTTGGATAAAAAACTGCCTGTTGTTGAGCCAGTCTAATAGTGTATTGTCATTGCTCAGCAGACCATTGATTTCAATATAGGCGTTTTTGTTGTATGCCCATCTTATCTGCATATTAGCATCAGAAAATGACGCATTTGGCAGTTCAGCTACTATGCCGTTGGTCGAATTATTATTGGTTTCATATTTCAGTTGATTGAAATTGGATGCCAAAATTCCTTTTTGGTTAATATCGAGATAGGATATTCTGCCACCCCCTTTTATACTCAATGATGAAAGTGGCCTTAAGTCTGCTGCCAAGCCAGAATACAATAAATTTGACGTAGTCCGAAGCTTGTTGTCGGATTGCGGTTTTGACAAAAATTGTACCATCCCCCCTAATGCATTGCCGAAGGAGCTGGGGTACTGATTTTTAAACAACACAAATTCATCAAAATACAATTCGTTTAAACCGCTGATGATGTTGTAATAGTGTCCGGTATTTAACACCGGTATATTCTCCACCATGGTCAATGTCTTATCGCTGCCCTGGCCCCTGATCCCTATTGTTGCATTATCTGATTTGTTTACCCCGGGCAGTTTTTGAATGTTTCTGTGAATGTCGATGGCGGGGTTGACCGAGTACCTATAATTTTGGTATTGGCTTTGATAGTGGCTCGCCATGCCAGTCAAAAAATGACTCCCCCTGGCTACTATTACAACGTTTTCGAAGGTGTGGCGCTGGGCTTCCAAAAAAATGTTTCCCCGCTTACATTCTTCCATGGAAAGCCGGATTTTTTTATACCCCAGATAAGAAAATTCGATAGAGTCCGCAGTCCTGTTATTAATGTTCAGAACAAATGTTCCTGACTCATTACTGGTCGTTCCGTTGGCTAAATCGGTGGTATAAATTGCAGCAAAGGCCAGGGGTTGTTGCGTAGCAGCATCGAGAATTTTTCCACTCACCCTTTGTTGGGCGTTATTGTCTTCCTGAATTGATTTTCTCAATAAGATCTGGTTTTCATCGAGTTGATAAAAATCCAGCCCCGACTTTGTAAAAATAGGCGCTAAAGACTTCACTACATTGTTTTCATCCAGCTCCGTTGGATCAATATGATACTCCTTCAGCAAGGCTGGATCAATGGCAACTTCGATTTTGTATTTTTTGGATAGGTGCTCAACAAAATGATCCAATGACATTTTTTCCTGGGCCACAATAGATGAGGTAGCCAACAGAAAAAACACCCAAACGGTATGCTGAATAAGTTTAATCAACTTTTTTATAAATTTTGACCCTGTCTCCCTCCATTTCAAAAAGTAAATGGTGCGGCCAGGTAATGCTCATTAGGGCTTTTTCCAAGTCATCCTGAATAAAAATTCCAGTATGTTGAATACTGTCAATCAATGCTTCATCAACCTCAACGGCAACCTTGTAAGTTTTTTCAAAAGTAGCAAGGACTTCTTTTAGATTGGTTTTGTCAAATTTAATCTCTGCCCTTATCCATTCAGGCTCCAGGTCATCCGGCATTTTAAAGTAAGTTTTGAATTGTGATACTTGGGCAAAATTGGTTTCTTCGCCAGGAAGAAGAAGGGCAGACTTCTTATTGTATTCAACTCTTACTTTTCCTGTAAAACACCTCACTTTAAATCCATCTTTCTGAGCGTCCACATCAAAACTGGTACCCAATACTTCGACCTTTCCGTGTTCTGATTTTACTGTAAAGGGACTTCCTTTTTCGACCTCAAAAAAAGCCCTACCTTCTAGTTGAATGGTTCTCTGATTGATAAAGGTTTTGTCGTCGTAACTCACCTTTGTACCTGGTGCCAACACCACAATTGAGCGATCCGGCAAAACGTGTTCTACATTTTCATTTTGCTGGTTGGCAAAAATAAATGTTGACTTCTCTGTGTTAAAAATGGTAACATAAAAAACAAGGAAGCAGGCTGCTGCAACTGCCGCTGCAAGGTATAATCTCCTTAAGGTGGCGACCGGGGTTATGGATTTATCTATTCTTTTCCACAACCTGGTCTTATTTTGAAATGCCATTTCATCTGAATCGTGTGAAATCTCCAGAACCAGCTTTTTTGCTTCTTCAAGCATGTTTCTTTTCTGTGGGTTGACAGTAAGCCATTCTTCCCAAAATGCTGCATTTTTATTGGATTTTACCCAGGCTATAAAGTCTTCGTCAGCAACAAAGTCTTCTACACTAAATGTATGGTATTCGTTTTCCATGGAATAACTATTTATCAAAGAGTTCATCCAGGTAACTGTCTCTGGAAGAACCGTTGTATACAAACTTACATGCATCCGCACTGGAATGCATTATACTCAAACAATTTCCACCTGTGTCTTTAGAGTCGTCGTGCCCTCTTTTAAGAAAACAGTGACCCAATTCATGAAATATATAAAACTCCTTTTCCTGTTCAGACGCCTGATTCCAGTAATCAATGTCTACTGTTACCTTAGAGGGCTCATTGACATTGTGGGTGCACTGAGCAATAATGTTGTTGCCTGCAATATTGGTAATTATACCGGAGATGTTGGAATTTTCAACATTAAATGCAACTCCTCTTTCCAATGCCTCTGTTTGAAAAGTCTCAAAATAGGGCAGTAAGGCCGCATCAACAGACACTTCAACAGTATCCTTCCCACAGGATGATATGAATAAGATCGTGCAAAACATACTTATAAACCTTAGCATGTCAGTTTTTTATATAAAACGGACACCTTGTTGTGTTGTACTCATTTATGGATTAAAAATATAGCCAGATTTAACAAAACGCCTAAAATTAGCATCATAGCCTTTCGTAATTCACTCACTGCCCGGTGGGTCAGATTGCGAATAGACTGGTAGTTGATGCCCAAAATTTCTCCTATTTCTTCATATGACAGGTTTTTACTGTACTTTAGAAAAATGATTTCGCGCTGCCTGTCTGTTAGTTCTTTCATAGCGTTTTGCAACTTTTTATTTATCCCACTTTCGGTCTCAAAGGCTATTAGTTCTTCTTCTCTGGATAGATCAGAACCCTGAACTTCGGCAGAATCCGACCCTATCCTAAATTTTGATGACTTCCTGAAATCATCTATAATTCGATTTCGAAGTGATTTCAGCAAATAGGCTCTTATGACCACCGGATCACCCAGTTTACCTCTGTTTTCCCAGATGTAGACAAATAAATCATGGATGTGATCCATGGCTCTTTCCTCGTCCTGACAGAGTTTTTTGCTGTATTGAAACAGAACATCAATGTTCTGTTCATAGATCGATTCCAGGCTGGATTTATCGCCCTGTTTTAAGCGTTGCCACAAATTTGCCTGGTCCATTTAAAAATTATTTTTCATTTATTGAGTACAAAACAAATCAAAATGCATCATACCAGCAAATATTCAATAACTATTAAAAGTAAATTATGAAGTACAGATTTTTTCTGCCGATTGCTTTCGCACTGATGTTATTTACAATTTCCTTTACTGCATGTACTAAAGATGATAGTACAACCGAAACAGAAAATTTTGTCAACAACGCCCTGGATGAAATTTGCACTGAAACCAGAACCGGTAAAAATGGCTGTTTTGAAATCATATTCCCAGTTACAGTTGTGTTTGCCGACTCTACTACTCAAGAAGTAGCTTCGTATGATGAAATGAAGGCTGCTTTTAAAGCCTGGAGAGAAAACAACCCTGAAGTAAAGGGCAGACCTAAAATTCAATTTCCTTATTCGGTAACAACTGAAGATGGCACCATCGTTGAAATTACTTCTGTAGAAGACCTCAAGGTTTTAATTGCCGGATGTGTTCAGGAGGGAGGTGGACCCGGCCACGGACCCGGAAAAGGGGGACACGGTCCAGGACACGGAGGTCATGGCAAGCCTTGTTTTACCATCAATTTCCCATTGACCGTCACTACAGCCAATGGTGAAGTAACCTTGGCAGATCAGGCGGCTCTGAAAGAACTATTAAAATCACTTAAAGGTACAGGAAGCAAACCTCAGTTTGTTTTTCCAATCACTATCACTCTTGAAGATGGCACTGTACAAACAGTAAATTCAGCCGAAGAGTTGAGGGCCATCAAAGAAGCCTGCAGAGGGTAAAAATTTAGTATTATAGAAGGTCTTTGTAATCCGGTCAGCGATAGTGTTGACCGGATTTTTTTATTAAACACATAGGGTCATTTTCTGTTGTATACTTACAAGAGTTTACTTATGAAAACCGTTTTTATTGCCGGAGGCACCGGATTGATAGGAAAGAGACTATCTCAATTATTGGCCGGAGATTTTCAGGTCTATGTCCTTAGCAGAAAACCTTTGGCAGATAATGGAAACATCAAGTACCTGGTCTGGAAGCCCGAAGAAGGAAGTATTGAAGCTGGAACTCAAAAACCCGATATCATTATCAATCTGGCAGGAGCAGGCATTGCGGATCAGAGATGGACCGACAAAAGAAAAAATGAAATTATCCAATCCAGGACAATGGCAACATTGTGTATTAATACCTGGTTACAAACCATCAACCATGTACCCGATATCTATATAGGCGCTTCTGCCATCGGTTATTATGGAGACAGAGCTTTTGAAATTCTGGACGAAAAAAGTTCACCCGGTTCTGGTTTTTTATCCACCTCTGTTAATCACTGGGAAGCGGCGCATAATGCCATTCATGCCCAAAAAAAAGCCATTATCAGAATTGGGGTTGTATTATCCACCAAGGGTGGGGCCCTGCCCAAAATACTGATGACCGTCAAATGGTTGCGGATGTTAAGCTTCTTTGGAAGCGGCCGGCAAATGGTCTCGTGGATTCATATTGATGACCTGTGTCAGGTGTTTTTAAAAACCATTCAACAAGACCGACTGCGTGACACCATCAATGCCGTAGCGCCGCAGCCTGTTGACAATAAGTTTATGACTTCACAAATAGCTAAAGCGCTTCCATTTTTTACTTGGACCGTTCCTGCTCCTGCCTTCCTCCTCAAATTAGTGCTTGGTGAAATGTCGCACGTTATCCTGGATAGCACAAGAGTTTATCCAATGGTATTGCTTAAAAATGGGTTTGAATTCAAATTTCCCTCCATCAAAGAAGCCATTAAAGATCTGTGGTCGCATAAGATTTAAGCCGACTTTGAAAGGCAGTTTTACCAGATTAATTTTATCTTTGCCCAACAGCAAGGAAAACAGCATTGAATTGGATAAAAAAATGGTTATTTGACAGGGCAAAATCTACTTACGCTCAATTGGTTTTGCACATAAGTAAAAAAACCATTGGCGTTTTAGTGGATCATTCTGCTGTTGAATTCATTGAGCCACTTCGTCATTATTTTCGAAAAAAAGGTGTGGAGGCAGAAAACCTTGTCTTTTTGGTTTTTCTGGACCAAAAGCCACTGTCTGAAGAAAATTATCTCTTTTATCACAGCAAAGAAATCAAATGGAGTGGCTATGCCTTGAATGATAACATTAAATCCTTCCTTGGCTTCGATTATACTCGCGTATATTATCTGTGTACATCTTTTGATCCCCATCAAAATCTTATACTCTCCCATTGTAGTGCAGCTTTTAAAACGGGCACCTACAAAACGGGGATCGAACCCTATTTAGACCTTACCATTGATGACGAGCCCTGTGATGCATTAAAACAGGTACAGCTCATTGATAATTGGATTGACAAACTTTCTACTCATGGAAAATAAATATACCGGCACCGGCGTAGCCATCATTACCCCTTTCAAAAACGGAGAAATTGATTTTTCGGCTATGAGCAAGGTCGTTGAACACGTTATTGGCGGTGGTGTTGAATACATTGTAGCACTGGGTAGCACTGGCGAAACCGCCACCCTGGATGCAGCTGAATCACGACAAGTGCTTGACCATGTGATTGAGGTAGTCAAGGGACGGGTACCTATTGTGGCCGGTAATTTTGCAGGCAACAATACCAAAGACCTTTGCCGTTATGTCAAATCCTTTGATTTTACTGGCATCGATGCTGTTTTGTCTTCCAGTCCTGCTTATGTCAAACCCTCACAGGAAGGTATTTTTCAACATTATATGGCCTTGGCCGAAGCTTGCCCCAGACCTATTATTTTATATAATGTTCCCGGCAGAACAAGGTCAAATATGGAATGGGAAACAACCCTCAGACTGGCAGAAACCAGCGGTCAATTTATTGGAATAAAAGAAGCCTCCGGCGACCTCATACAAGCTACAAGAATAATAAAAAACAGACCTGCTCATTTTTTTGTAACCAGTGGTGACGATGAAATAGCCCTTCCTATGGTAGCCTGCGGTGGCCAGGGTGTCATCTCTGTAATGGCCAATGCCTTTCCATCCTCTTTCTCCGGAATGATTCGTGCGGCACTTGCAGAGGATTATGTAAAGGCGCGCCAACTCAATTTTCAAACCTACGATCTGCACAAATGGTTGTATATAGAAGGTAATCCTGTTGGAATCAAGTCGGCTATGGAAATCCTCGGCTTTTGTACCAACGAAGTAAGATTGCCTCTGGCTCGGATGTCGGCTGCTAATTACGCTTCTTTAAAAGTAGCTGTTGAAACCGCTATCCAGGCTCATTTGGAATAAACTTCTTTTCCAATCAGTCCATTGTCCATGAAAAATGAACCGACCTTCCCTCCGGATCGTCTATCCATTTGAAAGTATGGGCACCAAAATAATCTCTCTGTGCCTGAATCAGAGAGGCTGTCCCTGTAGGGTGGCCTGCACCGTTCAAAAAATTTATCGCTGCACTAAAACAAGACATATCCTGACCACTGGCCAATCCTGTTTGAACCGTTCTTATCAATGACTTCCTGTGTTTTTTTATTTTATCCTGTATTTGTTCGTTGTTCAACAACAAATCTTCCGTTCGAAAAACATTGACAATATCTTCCATCAATCGGGATCTGATAATGCAACCATTGGTCCAAATAGATGCAAGAGAGGTCAGGTCAACATCCCAGCCATTTGTTTTGCTCGCCTTCAAAATTTGTTGAAAACCAAGGTGGTGATTGATCAATCTGGCCAGGTACAATCCAGCTTCCAGGTCTTTAATCGTTATATCGTTTACTTTTTTTACTTTCGGAAAAGCTATTTGTTTTGAAAAATTGCGTCGCCATTTCCATTCAGAAGACAAATACCTTGCAAACAAGGCAGCTGTCATGGTAGCAAAAGCATGGCCCCTTTCAATAGCATCAAGAGCGGCCCAGCCGCCTGTACCCTTGCTTCCGGCACTGTCAAGAATTTTATCTATCATCCAGTCATCATTCTTTTTTTCTTTCAATACCCGGGCCGATATTTCCAACAGATATGAACCATTTTTTTTGTGGTTCCATCGGTTAAATATTTTGCTAATTTCACCAGGAGTTTTGTGCATACCATACCTTAAAATGCCGTAGGTCTCACACAGTAGTTGCATTTCTGCATATTCA
>JAGNSQ010000135.1 GCA_017987975.1 Saprospiraceae bacterium | reverse complement strand
ATTACTTCAATACCGGTCACTATATCGGATTCAGAGCGCTTACTTACACAAATAATCTTGTTGTCCTTTCTTTCTATTAATACTGGAAATCCCCTTAATAAGATTTCATTGCTTCGCAGTAAGGAAGGGTAGTTGCCTATCTGAATTGAAGTCCTGTTGGAAGTGGCAGCATATATGATACTGCCATCATCGCTGAATGCAAAATCACTGTAATTCAAATTACCTCTTTGCAGTAAACCTTTGAATTGCATCGATGAATTGGCAAGATAAACTGCCCCCTCATAACCAGTTATCACATAACTTCCATCATTCGATATTCTGAATGCATAAGGATCCAGAGGATGGTCGCCATGATAGAGGTCATCTACAGATAATACAAAATTGCCCGCATCGTCCAATTCGTAATAATCCATATCTACAGGACTCACGGATGTGGATATTCCAATCAAAGCAGATTTACCGGGTACTAAACGCATTCTGCTTCTTTCAAAATCACCGTCTCCATCAATTTGAATGCCTGTACTTCTTTGATAAGTTCTTATTGGACTATCCCACCATGGACTCGGGGACATAGAAGCAATTACATAGCCTTTGTCACTTGGAAGAGCATTCATGGTGAAAATACCGGTAGTAATTGCGGTTGTTAAATTGAGTGATTCTGCGTCGTAGACATAAATAAAGCCCTCGCTGGATGGAACATAAATTTCCAGTCCTTTGCCAGTATCTCCAATGCCACTGAAACCGGGAGTGCCAGAGACCGCGATGGTCTTCTCAACCTCTCCAGTACCATAGTTATACTTGATCAACTTTTGTCCGGATTGGTCAATCAGGTACACATATTCCTTAGTAGGATGGACCAACATGTCTTGCGGAATAAAATTAAATAAATTTCCACCCGGTAAATCTACCAGGAGATTATTTGAATTTCTGGTTTTGCCTGCATTATTGAGAACCCTTACAAAGTAACAAGCCCTATAGGATAGGGGAGGAGCACTGTCGGTCGCAGAAATAGTGTTGATATCACTGATAGTTGCAATCAGTTTTTTCTTCTCAAAATCGCAATTCTCATCAGAACTATAAACCTCATATTGCAGAAAATCATTGCCGGGGTATTTTGTCCACTTTAGCACAATTTTACCGTCCACTTTATTCGCTTCAATCAACTCCACTCTGGCTGGGGCGTTATTGCTTACTTCTATCACATAACTTTGACTATAGCCATCTTTATCTTTGACCGTAAGTGTGATGGTATGGACATTGGCAGATAGTGTTTTGGTTGTAAATCCAATGTTTCCATCATTGTTCGCCTTTTGTGTGTTTAACACCCCGTCTTTATCCGATTTCCACTCTATGGTCAATTCGGAAATGGGGGTTTGGTCATCTGTAACTGTTGCAGAAAATGTGACATTTTCGCCAGGTGAGAATTCAGCGGGTATTCCAGGAAGGATAAAATTGATCTGAGGAGCTAGATTGACGTTTAATCCGGGTACAATGCCAATGTTGACCTGGGTTAATTCGTTTTCAACTACTTTTACAACTTCTTTCCCAGAACCCACGTCCTTTAACTCAGCATACACTTCATAACTACCCGGCTCAATTTCACTTAATAACACACTGCCAAATTGATCGGTAGTGCCCTCCTTGCTTGCTGGTTGGGTATACACCCTTGCACCGTTGGCAAAACTGCCGTTGTTAAATACTTTTACATTTAAGTCGCCAGTTAATTCCTTTGAGCAGCCACCAACAATCAACAAGGTGATAATTCCCAAAAGGTAGCTTAATATGCTGTACCGGCTTGAGGGGATTTGATCCTTTTTCATCATTTTTAATTCTAGGGTAAAATGTTTATTTTCTTATTATGTTCACTTCCATTTCAAGATCAATACCAAATTTTTCGTTAACCGCTTCACGGATATTTACTGCGTATTGGTAAATTTCATTACCACTGGCTTGTCCATGATTTACCAACACAAGGGCTTGGTTGACATAGGTGCCCGTATTGCCATTTACCTTGCCTTTAAAACCACATTGTTCTATCAACCAGCCGGCAGCTATTTTGATTTGATCGCCTGCATTGTAACAGGGCATAGTTGGATAAACTTCTCTTAGCTTATCAGCAATTTTTTTATCAACCACCGGATTTTTGAAAAAACTTCCTGCATTACCTACTTTCTCCGGGTCTGGTAATTTATTCATCCTGATGTCAATAATTTCTCTGGCAATGGCTTTGGGCGTAATTTCTTTTCCTTCCAATCTGCTTGCAACATCGGCATAGCCCAATATAGGATCTGGCTGTTTTGACAATAAGTAATTGACACGTGTGATAAAGTACCTATTCTTGGCTGCTTTTTTGAATAAACTGTCTCTGTAGCCAAATTCACATTCTTCTTTGAAGAACACCCGTCGTGTACCTTCTTCAAGATCGATGGCTTCTAGACTATGGAATATTTTGTTCTGCTCCACGCCATAAGCCCCTATATTTTGCATGGGTGCCGCGCCAACTGTACCAGGTATCAGGGCTAAATTTTCAACACCCCACAACCCATGACCCACTGCCCACATAACAAAGGTGTGCCATATTTCACCTGATCCCAGTGATACCAGTAACCCATTTTCATCTTCATCTACTACTTCTATCCCCTTGATTCGGTTTAACAAAACATCACCATCAAAATCTGCCGCAAATAATACATTGCTGCCCCCTCCAAGAATCATAAAGTTGGTTCTTTGGTCTGCCAGGTATTTAAAAATATCCTGAGCTGAATAAATGGTAATTAGCTGCTGACAGGCTGCTTCCGTAGCAAAAGTATGAAAGGGTTTTAATGAAGGCATCTTTTCTATTTAAAGTGAACTTTCGGGCGAAGTAATTTTTTTCATAAGACTTGCGTTAAAATCCCATTGGAGACCAATATTGAGCCCACTTGCACCGGTATCTTTGTTCCAACCATATCGGGTGTAAAGCTGCAAGCCGAAGCCACTGATACCAAAACCATAACCCACCTGGGCGATGTAGGTTTTTTGCCATTTCCTGCTGACACCCTTGGTTGCAAACTCTTCATCAAGTCCATACCATTCTGTGCGGTTATATTGCAATCCTCCACCAATGCTCAAGCCCATCCTTCCTTCTTTGTCAAGTGCACTCAATCCATTAAAATTAAATTTAGCCATGATCGGATAACTGAGCGTTCCCATCCCTTTGTAATCATCAAGGGCCAGTCCCAAAAATCCAATGCATGCCTGAGCTTCAACTGAAACTGACATGTTTTGGCCACCTACCCAGATTTTTGGGCCTGCTCCCAAATTTAGAATAGCACTTCCCGCTGATCTGCCTGCAATTCCATCTTCAGGGTTGACATATCTATGGTAGAGGTCATTGGTAAGGGTAAACCCATAACCAAATTGGGCAGACACTTGTAGGCTGATAAAACTTAGTATAACTACAATCAGTGTTTTCATTGATGATGATTTTAATTTCAAAGACGGGTAATAATTCACTTTTGGTACTTAAAAATCATTTTTTATTTCAAAAGGTCGAGCAAAGTTCGATTAACCTGATCCAACAATACACTGGCATCCTCTTTAAGCGTTTTCATTTTACCCAGATTTTCCTCTTCATTGGATAAATGTTGATCAAATGCTCTGAAGTTGTCTTCAATCCTATTTTTTATTCGGGTGGTATAATCATTTAAGGTTGAACGGACCTCTTCTTCCATTTTAATTCTACCCTTGGTCACTTCTTCTTTAAATCTCTTAACAATCTTACTTTTGTTGAGTCCTAAAGTTACACCGGCAAATATAAGGCCCACGGTAGTCAGAATTCCACCCGTAATGTCAAACACAGCTCCATTTACTAGTGCGGTTATCATTACACCAATTACAGCCATCCCTCCACCAGCGGCAAGGTTGGGTGTCATTTTTCCCGACTCTTTCAATAAGGTCTCATCGTAAAAATTCTCACTTTTATTCATGAACTGAGAAAAACTCTGCTGAAGATCCTTCAATACATTGGCTCTCCTTTCAGCTATGTCGGCAAAAATATCATCAGTATCTTCTAAAACGGTCTTATTGGTTTTTATTTTGGCATCTACCAGCTTACCCATTAGCTGGATATTGTCAGCCACATCGGTAATGCCCGCGTGCAACTTGTCTTTTAACTGGGTATTCAGCTGTAATTCAAAATCTTTACTTTGCTGGTTCAACCAATCCTTTAAGCCGGATTCTGTGCCAAACAGGGAGGAAAACGATCGTTTTAATACATTGACGAATGAAAGACCATCACCCAGTTCTTCTGATTTTTTCTGGGTAATTTTATCATAGGTTGCCAATAAATTTTCAGCTAAAACGCCCACCTGGTATTGGGTCTTTTTTTCCTGGCTTTCCAGCGTTTCTCTTATGTCTTCCCTAAAATCTCTGTCTAGTTCAAACTGTTTACTGCGCAAGTGCAGGGCATGACTGATGGTATCAGTAATCCTTTGAGCAGTATTGGTGGAGTTGGCTAATTTTAGATAGGGCGCTTTTCCTCCGGTAATATTCTCAGAAATAAATTGCCTGAGGGCATCAAACCCACTGTTCTTAGTATCACCCTCTAGTTCTTGTTTGGCTGAAACAGCAAAAACCTGTGGAAAATTCAACCCCTTTTTTTGTGCATGATCCAAAACTCCTTGTCGGTTGATGGCAAGATCTCCCTCATTTAACAAGTCTTTTTGTTGTAAAACAAAAATTACCTTTCTCCTCCATTCTGAATTGATGTAGTCAAAAAAATCCCACGCAGATTGACGATATGGATTTTTGGCTTCAAATACAAATACGATAAGATCAGAATAGGGAATAAATTTTTCTGTAATTTCCTGATGATGCGCCACAATGGTATTGGTCCCTGGAGTATCTACAATGGCAATTTCTTTAAGGATGTCAACAGGTTGGGTAATTTTTTTAATATAGTCGGTCACAAATACCGAACTTTCTTCCGGACCATACACAATCTGTTGTATAGTGTCCGTCATCGGTGAGGGGGCTACTTTACATATTTCTTTGTCAGATTCGAGTAAGGCATTGATAAATGAACTCTTCCCGGCCTTTACCTCTCCCACAATGACAAAAGTAAATGGAGCCTCCAATTGAAGATGAAGATTCCTCACCGTTTCATTCATGCCGGTATTGTCAATGTCAGCGGTTAATTTTTCCAACCGTGCAATGGCCAACGAAAGCTGACTGCTTATTTCTACGATCTTTGGATCTATGCTGTTTTTCATATCAATAAAAATGTAAATATACTACTTTTAGCACTGTCAGGTTAAGTCAAAAGTGGGGTAAATTTAAGAGTAATGAATACGTATTTCTTAGTTCGTCCTTATACATCCCAATCCTCCAGGCTTTTCGTTTTTATTCAACTAATCTGTTTTTTTAAGCTTAAAATGTAGTTTTTGTCTCATGACGAGCTACAATAAATTTTCAATCAATTCACCCAATTTGGGTCTACTATTTGTGGTTATCCTTGCCATAGTGCTGGGTTGGCCCATGTTTGGAACCTATTTTTTCCATCCCAACCAACACATGTATGCTTTTGGGGGGGATGCGCTTACTCTCTATTACAATGTAGCTTACCATGCCTGCTACGGCAGTGGCACCCACCTGTCTTCGATGGCATATCCAGATGGAGAACTAATTTTTTTAACGGATGCCCAGGGCAGCCTTGGACTCCTGTTGACTTGGCTTCGTAAACTCGGAATCCCTGTATGTGATTATTCTGTGGGCATAGTCAACGCTTTGGGGGTTTGGGGCTATGTTTTGGCAGCTGTATTTTTATATTACCTGTTTTTATCCATACCTATGCCCATTTGGAGGGCTGCTCTTTTCGGAGCTTTGGTGGCTGCTATGGCACCTCACCTCCACCGACTGGTCGGCCATCATGGTCTTGCTCACACATTTTTGTTACCCCTTACACTGCTGTGGCTTGTCAGAAAATTTAATCTCAAAAATTGGGAGTGGAGGGATTTGCTTTTTTTTGCTGTTCTGGTATTTTTCACTTTCAATAACCCATATACAGGTTTTGGTCTGTGCATGATCATTTTGCTCACTTCATTTGTGACTATGGTTCGTCAGCGCAGATTTGATCCTTTTTTTATGGGAGTGTTGTTGGCGGGTGCCGCTCCAATATTGATTCTTTTTGTGTATTTTAAATTCAATGATCCATATACGGACAGGATAGGCTTGCAGTGGGGCTATTTTCATTACAAAGCGAGCCTGGAAGGTTTAATTGCACCTCCCAATTCATTGATGGATAAAGGGCTCCAATTGTGGTTCGGAAAAGGTTTCTCGATGGACTTTGAGGCTCTGATGAATCTTGGTTTTCCTGTTGTGGTGATTCTCCTCATCTACAGCGGGATTCGAATTTTTAATAAAAAGCTCGTCTCGGATTTTCAAATTTCTGAAGGGGTAACTGCCATGACATGGGCCGGGTTTTTAATGTTTTTATATGCATCTGCCATCATTTTTCTTCCATTCCCAAAAGACTGGGTGGAGAGTGTTTTGGGCAGCATGCTTATGTTCAAAGCTTCAGCACGAATTGCCTGGCCATTTTGGTATGCCCTGGTTTTTTTAGCAATGGTTTTACTTGAAAATACTTTAAAAAGACTCTCTTTTTCAGGGATCGTCTACACCTTGGTTTTGGTCACGGTGACCTGGCTTACAGATTATGCCACTTACCGGAAACCCATGTTTACCGATACGGTTCATCCCAATTTTTTTGATCAAAATGCCAATAATGAAATCAAGTCTCTTCTGGAAGCCAATAAAATTTCACCTGCCAGCTACCAGGGAATTTATCTTTTACCCAAACTGCTGACGTGGACCGATCATTTTCACAGTGAATCCAATTTTTTCAATCAGTTTTTTGGAATGCGACTTTCTCAAACCACGGGATTACCGATTGTAAGCGCAATGCTTTCACGTATGTCTATTGGTCAAACCGCAGAACGCATTGAATTTTTATCAGATCCGCTGATAAAAAAATCACTTCACAACAGATTTCCAAATGATAAGCCACTGCTCATTTTGAGAGGGAAGGGAGAAACGCAGTTGAAGTCGGGTGAAGTTTACCTTATGTCAATCAGTGATACCCTCTTGGAGCACAAAGATTTTACATTGTTTAGTCTGCCCTTAGACAGGATTAACACCTATAGCTTGTTGAATGATATAAAAGCTGGCAAAGTCACTCCCAATGGCAGCCTAAACCCTGACAACTGTTTTTATCTCGAAGGCCTTCAAGACAATGGCAATTAAAATTACGCCGGTAAGAAATCAATTGAAGTAAGCATGGGTGAAACTGAAATTGCCAGCTTTCAGCTAGCCAGGCCAATTGACTCCGTCTATCACTTTTCTGCCTGGTCTTACATCGACCCATCAAAATATGACCTGGGTCAATGGTCACTTAGATCATTTGATCAAGATGGAAAGGAAATGGCAAGAACCGATGTCAATCTCAACCAATCCTCTGAAGTACATGACCAATGGGTTAGGGTAGACATGGATATTAAGCTTTGCAAGGACTGTACTTATCGTATTTATTTCAATTCCAACAAACATCTATGGGTTGACGAATTGCTTTTCAGGCCTGCATCTCAATACCACTTTGTGGATAAGTTATACAATGGATTCAGGATAGACCCATAAATAAAAAAAGCCTGTCCCTTTTGAGGACAGGCTTTTATATAATGTTCTTTATGTATTCCTTAGTTATTTTTGCCTGCGCAAGCCTTAGCTCCTTTGTCTGATGCACAACATTTTTTGTCGCCATCTTTTTTGCAGCAAGCTTTGGTTTCTGTTGTTTTAACTTCACCGGTAGTAGCACTTCTTTCCATGCTGGCAGAAGCCACACGAGTGAATTTTTTCTGTGCAGTGTTGTACTCAACTTCGTTCCAGCTAACAGAACCAGAATGCTCACAAACTGATTTTTCATAGTAAGAAACTTTACCTGAAGTTTCACACACTCTTTTTTGAATGTTTTCATTGGCGGCAGCAGCCATTTCAGCTTCTGATTCCATTGAAGCAGAGGCAACTTTTGATCCGGCGCAAGCTTTTGCATCTGCACCTGCCGTTTTTTTAGAAGCACAACATGCTTTTTCAGCCGATGCTGATTTTGAACACTGGGCATTTGCTGTTAAACCAGTAGCCAGAACAAATGCAAAAAGGAAAAGAATTTTTCTCATTGATGGTAGTTTTAAGAATTTGATATAAT
>JAGNSQ010000134.1 GCA_017987975.1 Saprospiraceae bacterium | reverse complement strand
GGTATTGGGTCCCATCCCATTGGCATTGGTAGATATCATCCTTGCCCATTCCGCTTTTGGAGTCTTTGGTAAAGTAGAGGTTGTGGCTGGCAGTGATCACAGGGTAAAATTCATCTTCATTGGTATTAACGGCACTTCCTGCATTGATTGGTGCCGACCAGCCATTACCGGAAGGATCTCTGTTGACATACCAGATGTCAAAGTCACCAGCTTTTTGGAGATCATCACTTTTGGGTCGGTTAGAGGCAAAATACAATTTTGACCCGTCTGCCGAAATAAAGGGCTCGAGATAGGAATAAGCATCACAAAAAGCCAGTAATTCGGGTTTTTGCCATTCTTCGTTTTTTACACAGACTATCTGCGAAAGGTCCTGGTTGGGACTTTGAATGGTGAAGAAAGCCTCCCCCGTTTTTGGTGAAAGACAGAAGTCTCTGACGTTTTGGTACTGGTCGAGATAGGGGGAAAGTGGTACTACTTGTTGAGCATATAGGCTATGAAAAATGAGTAGAAAATAAAGGGTGAATAATTTCATGATTATGGTTGATGGTTTGAAGACTTCCTTCGAAAAGGAAATTTTATTCTTTCTTTATCTAATATTAGTAAAGTCTTCAAACAAATTAAAAGATAAATAAGAAATGACAATTAGAACTACCGTATTATTAAAAGCTGGCTTTAATAAAATAAAATTGGTGGACTTTATTTTGCCTTTTTAGAACAAGACAGTACAGTCCGGCCGGTAGATATTCTATATTAATCTGGTTGGTTTTATTATCAGAATTCAAAATAACCGACC
Source organism: Saprospiraceae bacterium (assembly GCA_017987975.1). GTDB lineage: Bacteria > Bacteroidota > Bacteroidia > Chitinophagales > Saprospiraceae > JADKBO01. Next base: position 7,455 of record JAGNSQ010000134.1, on the reverse strand, counting down.
CATATGTATTAATGATTTTATAAGATTCAGCTACAAAGTCCCTTATGTATATAATGTCTTTGACAGGGTTTGGGAATATAGCAGGTTTTTCTATGTCTGTAGCAGAGGTAAAGACATAAGTGTCGCATGAAATAGTTTCTGGCCATGAGAAAATGCCGTCATTATAACAGATCAATTGGCCACCAGGCGGAGGATCTACGAAGGTATATCTTGGCAACAAGTATTCATAGGTGCCAACGCCTTCTATTATAGCTCCCGATAAATAGCAACCATCAAAATTTTCAGTGTGCACATATTGGACCTTACGTTCTATATTGTTTTGATAGATCATAGATGTGGAGTCAATAATGACCTCCATGTATTTTTGGGTAATATTGCAATAGGAAAGAAATCTTTCCCCTTTTTCCAAGTTGAAATCATAAACCAAATGTAAAAGGGAGTCGGTGGTACCCAAAATAGAAATTTTCCTGTCATTGTATTCAAGCTTGACATCTAAAAATGGAATTGGAATGTATTTTTCATTTTCCTTATAAGTAGCATTGATCACTTTCAAAACATGACCTTGAAACTGGGTGTCCCTTTTTACTTTCAATACAAGGTAATTTCCATCAATGGGAGGCCCAAATTCATCGCTTTCATATACCCAGGTTGTGTTAAGATTCCAGCCTTGAGAAAAGCAATGATTGCCTAAAATCAAAAAAAATGTTAAGATCAAGAGATTTTTCATGGTGTGTATTTGAAACTAATATAATTGTTTAAATCCGGAAATTGCGTTCCAGTAGGTATTTCTATTTTTTTTAACTGGCTTTTTTTATGGCAAAGCATTTGTACCCAATTTAAATCCAACCCAACTCCTTTACCGTCATCTCACTTTCTACTGCACCGGTATGCAGGGTAGCCTTGGGTTCAAAAAGTAAATTAAACACTATTTCTCCATTGGTGTGGGGCCTGTGTTCTACTCCTTTTGGTACAATCAGGATCTCGCCTTCCTTGACCTCTACGGTTCTTCCATCCCTGAAGTCCATCAAAAGGGTGCCTTTAAATACCATAAATAATTCATCCTCATTTTCATGGCTGTGCCACACAAAGTCATCCTTTAACTTACAAAGTTTTACATACTGTCCGTTGAGTTCTCCAATGATGTGAGGCGTCCATTGTTTTTCAAACAAGGAAAATTTTTCCATAATGTTGATGGAATTGATTTCTTGCATATGGTTTGTTTTTAAGATTTTTCTGCTTCTTTGGTGCAATTGTTCTCACTCAACAGAGGCACAATAATACGATCTGTTAATTTAATGAATGGCGTTTGATCAAGAAGAGGAGGTCCATATCTTCTTTTTCATTCTTCCAAAATAATATCAAATATATCCGAATATTTTCAAAAAACGCCTGTATTATTTCCTAAGCCAGCATCACTCTTCCAGGGTGAGCGCTTTTTAGCAGCACTTCCATTTGACCATATAATGATTCCAATGGGCTTTTGTCCCCGGGAGGATTGTTAAAATGTGCAGCACAGCAAGTATTACAGCACCCGGAATCAGATTTTTGACGACCATTTGAAATATGGCATAATTTTTTTCTCCCGAAAGGTCTTGAACTATGACCAGATCATTGGCCACAAAGGTCATTTTAATAGCCAAAAAAACAGCGATAGAAGCAAAATGAAAGCCATTGACAAATAAATGCAAAATATACTCCCACCTCGGCAGGCCACCCATAAAAGTCCGACTGTCTTTTTCTACCCAGGCATCGATACCAAGCACCAGAATGTCTAGTAATACGAATGAAATACCTATACAAAAGCACGGCAGACAGTTTTGTGGTAGGAATAAAAAATAGACAATAAGCGGAAACAGAAAGGCCCTTATGGTGTGGGTCAAATGTTCAAATTGACTTTCCGCATGATTAAAAAGCTGGTATTTAATTAAGTGTAAATAAAAGCCATCTATAAGAGCCAGGATGGCAAAGGCCGTCAATAAAAGGGTTGAAATTAGAAATGACATTTGTTGTTTTTTCACAAATATCCTGACATTAGTGGTTTTAGGGTAGGACAAATGTCCTTAATTGTGCCTATGGGATATTTCCTGCCTAATTCTTGAAAGTGTCCTTCTGGTGATTTCCAGATAGGAGGCAATGTCTTCAACGGTAGCCTTATGGATCACAGAAGGTTGTTCTTTCAGCAATCTTAAATACTTCTCTTTGGCCGTTTCGTTGTTAAGGGCGGATGCATATTTTTCGAGGCTTAAATACTGCTGTTCTGACACTATTCTGCCAATATGCAGCCATACTGTACTAGAATTATATAAAAAATGAAGCTTGTCATAATCGATTGTCAAAATTTCCGAATCTTCAATGGCTTGTATAGATAAGCTTGATGGCTCCTGAAAGATAAAACTTTTATAGGAGGTGGTAAAGCCATTTTCGGTACAAAAGCAAGAGGTCGTTTCTTCTCCTTTTTCGTTGAGGTAATAGATTCTAAAACTTCCTTTTACGATAAAGGCAATATGTCTGCACACCTGATCCTGCCTTACAAAATATTCACCCTTGCCTAGGTACTGTCTTGTGAAAAGAGTAATGGTATTGGCAAACTCTTCGTCAGTAATAAGTACTATGTTTTGTAAAAATTTTTTAAAGGGGTCCACTCTGCTGAATAAAGGTTTGTGTCTGACAAATTAAATTGTTGACTTAGGTTTTTTTATACAACATTGCACTTCACGATTGGGTTTACTGAGTCTGTGTTTAATTTTTAGAAAGGTTGCCATTTTTATTGACTATGCCCAAAATGGTTAAGGAGTGTACTCCCTGATCAATTCCTTCTTCCTTGATCAAAGGTGTAACCTATATAAATCTAGAATGTACCTTACGGGTGTAGGCATAATTGAAAATACTCCTAGTTATGACAGCAAATGAGACATACGTGGAACCTCATTTTTTATTTGACAATCTATATTTTTCAGGCTTGGTATTGCTTCTTTCAATTATTTTCCTGGCTTCAAGGTCCAGCTTTACAGTCTCCCCATACCATTGTACACCTCCTTCAAAGGTATCCTTGACATTGGCATACAGCTTTTCCATGAGCTCAGTATGGGTGAATTCGTGGCCGTTTAGAATGGATAAAATATTTTCTTTGATCACCTCGTATTTTTTCAGTGAGATATTTTTATTGGTCTTGCCAGCAACCGGATGCAGGGTCTGAATCTTTTCTTCTTTCATTGTCATCTATCTATCTTGATTAAAGCCTGGTTTTTTGTCAAATGATAAGGTTATGTTCATTGGATAATTACTACCAGGGGCCATTTCGTTTTACTTGATAAAAACGTTGGCCATCAAATCGAAAGAGTCCGCTTCCGGTTCCCCACCACATATTTCCTGAGTTGTCCTGAAACATGCTTTGTACACAGCAGTTTAGGCCATCTGCCGGTGTAAACACTGTAAATGCTTTCGGATTGGGTAAAGGAATGCTAGGGTCAAATCTGGTAGTGGAGCCTCGGGCTGTAACCCAAATGATACCTGACTGTTCAATGAGTAAACCCCAAAATTCGGTTCCTCCTAAGCCGTCTTTGGTTGTATATTCTGTAAATGATTTTCCATCATATTTGCAAATTCCATTTTTCATGGTAAACCACATATTCCCATAATTATCTTGCGCTACACCTCCTGCATAGTTTTCACCCAGTCCTTCTTTATCTGCAATATTGATAACAGTTTTTCCATCATAATAAAAAACGCCTTTATCCGAGGTAGCAAACCATAAGCGGCCACTTTTATCTTCCAGCATACCAGCAATATTGATTGAGGCAAGGGGTTGAAATTGGGAAAAACAACTACCACCCATACTTTCGACAAAAGGGTCATAACGGTAGACCCCGCCATGGGTACCTACCCAAATCGTTCCTGCTTTGTCAACAAGAATACCTTTTCGGCTAATGTCAATATGCGCCAGCCCATCTTTTTGATTGTAATTTTTAAATACTTTGCCATCATATTTATATACGCCCTGATCGGTTCCAAACCAAAGGTTACCCATTTTGTCTTCAGCGATAGCAAAGACAGAGTTGTTAACAAAACCATCAGGCGCTGAGAAATAGGTCAATGTTTTTTTGTCGTACTTCACCACTCCTTCATCGATGGTGCCAAACCATAAATTCCCTTTCGAATCCTGAAAAATACTCCTGATGTATTGACTGACTAAGGTGGTGTCAAAATCTGGAGTTGTGGTTCTAAAGTTTTTTATAACGGCGGGTCTTAACTTATTTGAATTATTGGGTATAGCCAGGGCATTCTTTTCTTGTGCGTGGCAAGAGGTGAAAATTATCAATATGCTGAAATGAATGAAGGTAATCCCATTTGCTTTTATTTTATTGTAAAATTTATATAGTTTATTTTGGTTCATATTTTAAATTTCGGTTGTATGATTTGTGAGCCATGTTCAAAGTCAAAGTGCTCTTTAATTTGAAAGTTTATAAGTATTAGAATGTCAACACCCTTCACAGAAAAGTTAGATCGTACTTGGCATGGAACTATAAAGAAATCCAAAGAAGTAGTCAATTTAATTGAAGCAAAAATAAACAAACTGGCGAAGTATTTGGTTATAGTTGCAGATATTTATTAGTCCAGACTACAGTTATTTTATACTGGTTATTCCAGCAATTTAGATATAATGGGTGCTTTCTGCTTTTCTCAAGATTTATCAGTCATTAAACAGCCAATTTTAATAGCCCATGATGATAATGATAGAATGGTATAAAGTAGCAATACTTATGATTTGTCAAAACGAATTTCAGATTCTGAATTGACCGTTTACAATGAGTTTTCATTTCTGTTATAACTCCTCGCAATGTCGGATGGCAGATTGACGCTGTGACGTCCATCTAGAAGCGGTGGGAGCGCAAATGTTCAATATTGCGCAAAAGTTTATTCCAAAAACTGCAGTTGTATTTAGCCCCGAACCACCCATTTTACCAAACCGCTGTCAAGCTTTCTTATGTATTCAATTCCAGGGACCGCTAGTTGTAATATTTATGATTTTTCCATCTTTATTTAGTCTGAATAAACCACCTGCGCAGCCTAACCAAATATTTCCTGACTTGTCTTTTAGAAAACTCATAGTCGAATTTGGAACATCAAATTTTACAAACTCGTTTTTCTCGAGTTTGTAAATCCCATTGCTTGTAGTGCCAAACCATAAATCGTTTGACTGATCTCTGTAGATTGCATAAACATCATTTTCACTTAGGCCTTCTCTTTCGGGAAAGTGTTTGAACATTTTACCATCATATTTATTTAAGCCTCCTCGTCCAAATCTATTTTTTGCGTCCGCATTGTCTTTTTCAGACACTCTTGTACCTATCCAAATGTTTCCTTTATTATCTGGTACAATGGATTGGACATTGTTTGAGTTTAACCCTTCTTTAGTTGTAAGATGCACGAAAGCTTTTCCGTTAAATTTACATGCACCATAACCATCTCTTCCAAACCAAATGTTTCCTGCCGCATCTTCTGTTATTGAGGTTATCCAATCTTTGGTATCCTTGTTAATTTGGGTTTCTATATGGGGATAAGGAATATTAAAAATTTCGAATTTTGATCCATCAAAGGTACAAACCCCTCCCCAAGTTCCAATCCAAAAAGTTCCTCGGCTGTCGATAAATAGATTACTTACCCTATCACTACAAAGTCCGTCCTTTTCCGAAAAATTTGTAAATGATTTTCCATCAAATTTTGAAAGTCCTGCGCCGGTTCCAAACCATAAATTACTGGAATCATCTTCAATAATGCTTACAATTCTATTGCTTGGAAGCCCGTCATTAACAGTTAGATAAATCAATTTGTTGCCATCATATTTTGCCACACCTTTTTCTAAAGTTCCAAACCACAGACTCCCTTTAGAGTCTTGGAATGTTTCAACTACATATTCTCCAATTTGTGAAGATTTTTTATGTTCTATTGAGTTTTCATTTTTTGCAGTTTTTACTGTATTTGCTTGTGAATTGCAAGAAATAGATAACACTGTTAGTAATGATAAGAGTAAAAATCTCATTTGTGTGTGGTTTAAAAGGGTGCGAAACGGTTCGATGCTTGCCAAAGTAGTGTTATTTTATTACAAATGATGAGTTTTGAGTAAAATTTCAATCGAAATTCTGCTGTTGAATTATGCACCGAAACCTTTTTTATTCAAACTGCTGTTCTGCGTTAGATGTTATTTCTTTTTGTGTTTTTCAAACCAGGCAAAAATTTTGTCATAACTGTCAAATTGTGAAAATGGCAATGAATGACTTGGTTCGTCATAGATTATCATTTCGTATTCTTTATTAAACTCTTGAAGCTTGCTTGCAACCTTTAGAGCGTCAGTACAGGGAACTCTTGGGTCTTGTCTTGAATGTAGAATTAATACCGGTGTGTTTATTTTGTCGGACCAATAATACGCTGAACGGGCTTTTAATATTTGAATACTGTCGGTTTTCCAGTTTGGAAACACTTTGGCAAAACCTTCGTAAGTTTGGGTTTTATCTTCATCATTCCATCCATCTACAAATTCTCTTCTTTCATCAACTCTACTTAGCCAATCAGCAGTCCCTGCCACTACTACCATGGCATTGAGTTTCATTTTCAATGAAGCCTGATAGGTGTTTTGTCCGCCACGAGAAAAGCCATACATAAAAACATTTGAAGTATCTACATAGGAAAGGTTTTCATAGACAGTTTTTAAATTGACAATATCATCCACGTCAACGCCTCCGTGTTGATCAAACTTACCATTTGCCCCTGCAAATCGTGTTTTTGTGGCAATAACAACATAGCCGTTTTCAGCCATTTTGTGAAAATCAACAATGTTGGTTTCAACTAAATTTCCAAAGTTGCCCATTCCTCCGCGATTGTAAATTATTAGGGGTAACTTTTTTGCTGTTAATATAGGTTTGTACAACCATGCTTCGATAGTGGCTGTATCACTTTTGTAGTTCAGTTTAAGACACTCGTATTGTTTGCTTAGTCTGGCTTTTTCGTAAAATGCACTGTCATAGTACATTTTCATAAATTTGTTCTGCAGAGAATAGGGGGTATCTATCCTTAATTTTTCAATTATTTTGAAATTCTTATCTGCCTGGCCAAAGACTAACACTTGAATTAATATCACAGTTAAGACAATGATGTAGCTTTTTACTTTCATATTTTTATTTCGTTACTTTCTATTTGTAGGGTTTCTCATTGCGATGACGCATAGACGGTTTTGGTCTTGACAAAGGTGGGGTGGGGTAGGACAGAAGTGCAATAGAATACCCAATGTTGAATTTGGCCCAAACGCCTATTTGATGCACTACAGTCACACATTTGTCCAACCTTTTCTGCAAACTGCATTTCTATTATCTTCTGTTCTCAATTTTATCAAAGTAGCTCATTACTTTTTTCTCCGTTTCATTTTGCATATTAACGTTATTATCAAACAAGGCTGTCCTG
>JAGNSQ010000133.1 GCA_017987975.1 Saprospiraceae bacterium | reverse complement strand
GGGGATTGCAAGATACATATTAAAAAATAATTAGATATGTATATCTTTGTCCTAAAATACAGTTAACTATTATTACACCAAAGAAATACTAAATAAGGGTCTTCTACGTTAGAACAATGCCAGCCAGAAGAAATGGTTGGAGTGAAATGACCATATTATTTTACATTTGCAAAGCATAAAACAGAAAAATCACACTTGATGAAAAAAGTCTTATCAATCCTGATGACTATGGCCATTACGGCCCAAATGATGGCACAATCAGAATGGAGTGCAACAAAAAACTGCACACTTGACGCGAACGGAAACTGTTTACCTACTACGATATTAACGGCCCTGCCGTTTTTGAGAATAGCCCCTGATGCCAGGGGTGGTGCTATGGGTGAAGCTGGGATAGTGGCTGACCCATCTGCCTCGTCAATGCACTACAATCCTTCAAACCTTGCCTTTGCGGAAGATAAAAGTGCTGTGTCTCTGAACTTTACACCCTGGTTGAAGAATTTGGGGCTTGATGACCTCTACCTTACCTATTTGGCAGGTTATACTAAACTGGATCAATACCAGACCATCGGCTTCAATATTCGATATTTTTCGCTTGGATCCATTTTATTTACAGATAATACGGGAGGTTCGACCGGAGAAGGCAGGCCCAGAGAATTTGAAGTTGGTGCTGCTTATGCCAGAAAGTTAGGTGATAATTTTTCAGCGGCCGTATCGGGTAAATTTTTAATGTCGAGTCTTGCCCCGGGTCAGATTACCGGCGGGGTGATCATCAACAATGCTACTTCATTTGCTACAGATGTATCCTTTACCTATCGTAAAAAGACAAAAATTTCGAATTACAATGGATACTGGGCAATAGGAATGAACTTATCCAATCTAGGAGCAAAAGTGACCTATACAGACAACAACGACAAAGACTTTATTCCCACTAACCTGGGTATTGGAGGTTTGTTGAGGATAGATTTTGACAACTACAACAGTTTGTCATTTTGTCTTGATGTCAACAAATTGTTAGTACCCTCCCCATGGTCAATAGAAAATCCGAAATGGGATGCCAATGACAATGACATAGCAGACTGGCGAGAAAAGACCCTTTTTGAAGGTGTATTTGGCTCATTTGGAGATGCACAGGCAGGTTTTTCAGAAGAGCTTAAAGAGTTTTACTACAGCATAGGAACAGAATATCTTTACAACAAACAATTTGCCGTAAGAGCGGGTTACTACTACGAACACCCGCTGAAAGGTGCGAGGAAGTTTTTTACCATTGGCGCGGGCATCAAGTACAATGTATTTGAATTTAACCTGTCTTATCTTGCACCTAGTTCAATCCAGCGCAATCCACTAGATAATACCCTGAGATTTGGCTTGAATTTTAACTTCGAAGGATTTAAAGAAGGGCTTGAAGAGTAACATTTTGGTGGTAATCCATGTTTAATAACAGGAAAAACGAGTAGAAATGAAGTGGATGATGGTATTTCCTTTGCTTTTGGTTTTGTCATGCAAGGGTAATATGGAAGCGGCTCCGACGCTAAAAGTGAAAGATCCTGAACCGGTGATGGGTGGTCCCACCCACTTAAAAATGGTATTTTCTGATTTCCCTCAGTCTGGTTTTGCCCGGATTATTGGATTTTATTCAGACCAGAACTATCTGCTTGACAGTACGGCGGTTACCAATGGAAAATTGGAGTATATAAATCCAAAAGGCCTTGCCCAGGGTATTTACTACATCATGATTACGGGCCGAAGAGAATTTGTGCAAATTATTATGGGTGAAGACCAGGAATATGAAATGGAACTTGCTCTGGCAGATCCACTCAGCACCATGAAGATAACCGGCAGTCAGGAAAACGAGCTTTTTTACGAAAATATGCGCTATGAATCCATTACCATAGGGCCCCGACTGAATGAATTGAATGCACAGTTAAAGAATGGCAATCCCGGCACAGAGGCTTACAATATCGTGAAAAAAGAACGGGATGCCTTGGAAAGTCAACGGTTGAAAAACATCAGTGACTTAAAGGCTAAGTATCCTAAACTTTTATTTACCGCCTACAAGTATGGGGGTCAAAACCCCAAACTCAGGGAAGAATTGCCAAAAGAAACACAGGTAGTACAGTACCGAAAAGAGTTTTGGGATAACATAGATTTTAATGACACCCGACTCATCAGAACACCCATGTTTGGCATTAAACTCAAACGATTTTTAAAAGAATTAACCGTACAGCACCAGGATTCTATTTTAGTCTCGTCTCATCAACTTATGGCTAAGATCATGGACAAGCCTGAATATTATAAGGTAGTGGCAAATTATATAGTGCTAACCTTTGAGCCTGGAAAATGTCCGATTATGGATGCTGAAAAACTTTTTGTTGAAATGGTAAGGACCTACTTTACTCACAAAAGGGCTTTCTGGTCAGATTCTCTGCAGACCGATGCTATTCAGAGGAGGGCTACCGAAATGTCATTGAGTCTTTTGGGTTTAAAAGGACCCAATGTGGTCTCTACTGACCCAATGGGAAAGAAACAGGAATTGATGACAAAAACGGCAGATTATCTTATCGTTTACTTGTTTAATCCGGATTGTGAGCATTGTATGGTAGAAACACCAAAACTGCATAAGTTTTATCAGGAAAATAAAGCCAATGGAGTGGATGTGTACGCCATTGCCATTGACACTGATGACGACAAGTGGAAGGCCTACATCAAAAAAAATGGACTCAGCTGGACGAATGTTCACGATCCTACCAACAGATCCATTTACGGTAAATATTATGTGGATGTGACACCGGAAATCTATGTACTCAACAAAGAGCGAAAGATCATCGGTAAAAACCTGAAAACTGATCAGGTACAAATCATTATTGACCGTGACAAGGCCAAAAAATAAGTCATAGAATACCTAAATGTAGTCTTACGGCAGACTTAGTAAGTACAAATAGTTTTTCCGCATTGGGAACCCTTATGCGTTGACTGAGCAGGGTTGATATGGGTTGACTTTTTATTTTTTCGAATAATCTAAGGTAGTATTTGTAAGCCGAGTAAACACCCAATCGGCAACAAGGTGGCAATTTGCGAATACCTTCGCGGGCATGGGCAAATTCAGCTTTGATTTCCGCTTCTATTCTAATTTTATCGTCGAGCGTAAAGTTTTCAAATTCAACATCCGGAAAATAAACGCGGCCTCTGTCATCGTAATCACTTTTCATATCTCGAAGGAAATTTACCTTTTGAAAGGCGGAGCCTAACGATTGAGCATACACTTCGAGTTTGTTGTATTGTTCTTCATTTCCGTTACAGAAAATTTTGAGACACATGAGCCCTACTACTTCGGCAGAACCATAGATGTATCGATTATAAGACTCCTGGTCGTGTACCACTTTGTTGAGATCCATTTCCATGCTATCCAAAAATGCATCAATATGTTTGGGAAGGATGCCGTATTGATTTACTACTTCCTGAAAGGCATGCAAGACTGGGTTAAGACTTACTTTGCGGTCAATAGCCTGGAACGTTTCGTACCTAAACTCGTTGAGCAACTGTTGACGGTTTTCACCTTTATAAGTATCCACAATTTCATCTGCAAGACGGACAAAGCCATATATAGAATAGATGGGCTGTCGGATGGCTTTGTGAAACATAACTATGCCCATGCTGAATGATGTGCTGTAGTTTCTGGTGATGATTTCACTGCACTTGTGGCATACTTGGCTATACAGGTTATCCATGGTGTTTTACAGGTTTTTGATGATTGAATGGGCTGCCATTCTTCCTGAAATGATAGAAGGAGGCATGCCGGGGCCTGGCAGAGTAAGCTGGCCCGCAAAATAAAGATTGTTGAGTTTTTTGGATCTCATAGCAGGCTTGAGGAGAGCTGTCTGTGAGAGGGTATTGGCAAGGCCATAGGCATTGCCTTTAAAGGCGTGATAGTCTGATTTAAAATCAGATATGCCATAACTTCTTTGATACAAGATATTAGATGAAAAATCAATGCCTTTCACGGCTTTCAAACGATCCATTACCATTTGAAGGTAAAAGTTGCGTGTGGGCTCATCATCACCAGTCAGTTGAGTAGAAGTAGGTATTAAAACAAATACATTTTCCATGCCTTCAGGTGCTACTGTAGGGTCAGTTACAGAGGGTGCACAGATGTAAAAAAGTGGCTTTTGAGGCCATTGATGGCTGGTATATATCTCATGGGCATGGGCCTCAAAATCTTCATCAAAAAAAAGATTGTGGTGCAAAAGACCCTCGACCTTACGATCAATGCCTAGATAAAAAAGCAGAGAAGAAGGCGCCATCACCCTGGTATTCCAATATTTTTCATTGTAGTTGGCAACTGTAGGAGGCAATAGATCCTGGTCAACATGTTGATAATCGGCTGCAGCAACAATGGCATCCATTTCAAAAATACCATGGATGGTTTCAAGGGCATTGGCCTCATTGTTTTTATAGTGGATGCGGATTACCTCTTCACCGGTACGGAATTCGACACCATGTTCTTTACCAATGGCCATAAAAGCTTCAATGATTTTATACATGCCGCCCATTGGGTACCAGGTTCCCAGTTTGAGGTCGGCGTAGTTCATCAGGCTGTACAGAGCCGGCGTTTTTTGAGGAGTAGCGCCTAAAAAAAGAACCGGAAATTCCAGAATTTTAATCAGTTTGGGATGTTTAAACAAAGATCTTACCTGATTGGAGAGTGAGGAAAGCATATCCAATTTAAACAATGACCGGACAACCTTCCATTCCATGAATTCAAACCATGACTCTCCTGGTTTCCAAACGAACTCCTGCATGCCGGTTTTGTATTTGTATTCGGCTTCATCCAGGAATTGTATCAACTTTTTTGCACTTCCTGCTTCAATGCTTTCAAAGAGGTCGCACAGGGCATCAAAGTTGGCAGGGAGGTCTATTTCATCACCCGGACCAAAAACTACCCTATAAGAGGGATCTAATCGCTGTAAATCATAAAAATCCGAAGTTGTATGGCCAAAATATTGGAAAAAGTCTTCAAAAACTTCGGGCATCCAATACCAGGACGGGCCCATATCAAAGGTAAAGCCCATTTCGTGAAAAACCCTTGCCCTGCCACCGGCAACCTGATTTTTTTCAAAAACAACCACTTTTTTACCCGCCTTGGCCAAAACAGCTGCTGCTGCCAGGCCGGCAAAACCAGAACCGATGACTCCAACTCTTTGCATAGAGAAGGAAACGTTGTAATTAAATTATTGTTTAAGTTTTTTAATGTTTTTCTTAAACATTTTGGTTTTATGCCCAAATGAGCCTTAAACAATCCGAATGTTCAGAACAAAGTAACATTAAATCAAAAAAAGCTTGCTGAAAATTTGGTGAGAAGCAGAATTTTGTAGATCCAACAGAATAATAATTTATTACCAACTTTGATAAAAAACAAAAAGTCAGGCTGGTAGCAACCTGACTTTTTTAGGTGATTTTATTGCCGGCGTTCCGGCCAAGAACTCAAATTACTCTACACATATGAATCGGTGGTCGGATTCGACACCATTCACATTTAATTTAACTGAATAAACCCCTGCCTGAAGTTTCAAAGGAATGGTTTTTTCAATTCTGTTGGCATCCATGGTTTGGTTGATAACGTTTGACATTACCAGTCTGCCGTCGATTGCATAAATATTGGCTTTTACTACAGCTCCTCTTGATGCGTTGACAGCAACATTGATGTATGAACTTGCAGGGTTGGGATAAACCCTTGCTGAATAATCCAAAGCTGCAGATTTAACAACTGTTTCAACAGAGGTGGCCCCTTTTTCAGAAGTTGCTTTTTCAAGATCTTCTGCACCTTCAACATTCAGATCGAGGGATCTGCTGGTAGCGCAACCCATTTCAGAGGTTACAGTTAAAGTATATTTGCCTGATTTTTCAGTTCCCACTTTGGTGAAGATCACATCTTTTCCTTCGAAGCGGAAGCCAGTGGGTCCGGCCCATAGATAAGATGCAGCGTGTTTCCAATCACCCGCCTCCAGAACAACGGTTTCGCCAACCAAAGCCGATTTGTGTGATTCGATGTCTCCATAAGGAAGACCCGGATGATCGGTTGGAAGGTTGCCGCTGTATTTTTGAGCGGTGCCACCAATGGTAAAGCCATTGCTAAAATCACCTCCTCTTAAGCCTTCTGAGCTGCTTCCCGGATCAGTAGCATTGTTGAACAATCTTACCGCTTCGCCACAAGTTGGTAGTGGGTATACATTAAAACTGAACAATTTTACCATATCCCCTTCGCGCAATTCGTTGTACTGGCCGGTTGGAGAAAGATCTGGAGTTACACTCACAATTCTTTGTCCTCTGAGGGCAGCGGGATTTTCTATTTTGTTGGTGATGTACCATTTGGCTGCATTATTACCACCGTAGTTAAGATTATCTTTCAATGGCATATGCGTTTCGATGATGTTCATTTCAGCTTCAGCCGGAAGAACAAAAGAAACCTGAGCATTGAATTGAATCCTTTCCTTTTTGGTAAAGGCATTACCTTCGGCGATGTGCAGGTAACAATCGTACAATGACGACTGAGGGTTAAATTTCAATTGAAAATTTACCTTTTTTATTTGTGCCATCAACGGTGAATTCAAGCACAGTAGTAGGGCTGTCACCTTGGCTATAGAAGTTAATTTTATGTTACAAGCCATTGGAAATTAACATTTTAGGTTTTAATATTAAATATTTGTTTAATGTCATATCACTCAGTGCAAAATATGTGCCGATATTCAAATCAAGAAATAGACAGTTGCGAAACAGTCATACCCTGATGTCATGTAGAAGTTTTTTTCTAAAATGTCTGACATTTGGCAAAAATCAGGCAAAAGAAGGGCAACTTTCATGGTTAAAAGGTATGATAAGCAATTGAATATCAATGATACGATGCCGGCCACAATTCATGGTATTTGCTGAATGAAATAATCAAAGTTGGTCAAATAATGGGCATTCAGACTGTTTCACTCAGTCTGTGGTCACTTTGGAATGACAGGAGTAAAATCACATTACTTGAAAATAAATTTCTTATACTACCCTATTTTCTCAAGGTATTTGTTCGATAAAAAAGTCAAAATTGGATAAAAACTCATTGTTGAGTGGATAAAACAAAATTTGGGCGTACAACAAGTTTTTGTCGTCAAAAGGGTTGTCAAATTTGATTTTTCCATCCATGTTGTAATCTCCCTGATAATAGCCATAAGCATGGTCGTAGTTGGCATTACCGGTTGCATTTTGAGGATGAGTGAGCACATCAAAAAACAAAGTGTTTAAATCATCATTTGGGTTAGTAAATTTTATTTTGCCATTTTTAACAAAATCGCCAGCCCAAAGAGCTTTGTAACCGGATTTTGCACTTGAATTCAAGGCCAAATTGGCGTAGTTGTAACCATTGTCAAGGGAGGTACCAAAGTCAAACACCTGAGTTACCATCGAAGTAAAATCCGTCAAGGCGTTGGTATTGATTTTTTTAGACATTACACCCAGATGCGCACGATGTTTGACTGCTACATAACAACTGTCCAACTGTAGCCCTCTGAAAGCGAGGGTGCCTGTACCATTGAGATCTACAACATCACCATCTCGTTGCAAAAGGGCAGATCGGGTTGCCAGGATGTCGAGTGGGTTGTTTTTGTTTCGCAATTCGACAAAAACCCAGTCAACGATGGCATTTTCTCCAGTAACTGCCATTACAGAAGCACTGTTGGGAATAGTACAATAGCGCTGCATGGTGCCAGGCCATACGTGAGTAAAGTTATCGCTCAGATCCACAAAGTCTAAAGCAAAGTGATAAGGGTCCATGGTTGGAAGGTAATTTAAGCCCGTGGTGGGCTGATTGCGCAAATTATCCCTCATCAGCGGTTTACCAGTGGCAGAATTTCCGGTTGAATTGATCAATGCCCCCTCCAGATATACTTTCAACCTTATTTTGAGATCTCTGAAAACAAGCAAATGGGCAGTGGCCTTGGCACAAGCCGGAGAGCTACCTGTATCACAAATGGTATAAATTATATCAAGCGCACCACTAAAACTTGCCGTAGGAATAAAGGTAAGGGTGCCCCCGCTATTGATATAATAACGCCCCTGGGGAAGCACTACCGGTGCCGCCTCACTGCCTGCAACCACGGCAAAAAAAGAATGACCTTCCGGATCACTGTCGTTGGCAGTCAATGACACTATTAAAGTGGAATCAGAACGTGTGGTAAAAAAATCATCTACCGCAACAACCGTGTTCTCTGCACTGGTGTCTGCAACCGTGATTATTATTTTTGC
>JAGNSQ010000027.1 GCA_017987975.1 Saprospiraceae bacterium | reverse complement strand
TGGTGCCTTATGACGATGGTCAGATGGATGCTTACCCCGTAAGTAAAAAAGTGGGCAATGTAAGAGAGCGGGGAGAGGAACTCATAGATAAAATAAGTTTATAAGACGAAGATGCAAGAATCACCCTTTTTAATCCAAAACAACGCGGTGGCCCTGGGCTTGCTAATGGTAACCCTTGCGGTTATTTTTTATTCTTCCTCGTCTGCCCATCCATTCTGGAAAAAATTTTACACTTTTTTTCCATCCCTGTTGCTCTGTTATTTTGTACCCGCTTTGTACCAATGGCCACTGGGTTGGATCGACGGACAAAATTCGCCCTTGTATGGGGTGGCTCGTGACTTCCTTTTACCGGCCAGTCTGGTATTGTTGTGTTTGAGTATTGACATAAAAGGCATCCTATCCCTGGGACCAAAGGCATTGATCATGTTTTTGGCAGCAACAGCAGGCGTTATTTTGGGAGGCCCCATAGCCCTGATCACCGTTAAAACCTTTTTCCCTTCATTGGCTGTTTCAGCCGGACCCGATCTCTGGAAAGGAATGTCAACCATTGCAGGAAGTTGGATAGGAGGCAGCGCCAATCAAACCGCTATGAAAGAAATTTACCACGTACCCCAGGACTTATTTGGCACTATGCTAATCGTGGATGTAATTGTAGCCAATATCTGGATGGCCATCTTGTTGTATGGGGCAGGGCAATCTGTGCGCATTGATCGATGGCTCAAAGCCGACAATACTGCCATTGAAGCATTGCGTCAAAAATCGGGTCAGTTTAGACAAAGCGTTGAAAAAAATCCATCTACGCAGGACATTATTTTATTGATGGCAGTCACCTTTGGCACAGTGGGCATCTCGCATTTAATTACCGATGCAATAATGCCCGTACTAAAGGCAAATGAAGCATGGCTGGCATCCTTAAGATTGTCAGCTATTGTATCTGGTTTTTTCTGGCTGGTGGTCATAGCTACTACCCTGGGGGTTGCATTGTCATTCACTCCGGCACGAAAGCTGGAAGGGGTAGGAGCCTCCCGGTGGGGATCCGTGTTTATCTATATTTTGGTGACAACGATTGGCATGCAGATGAATCTCAAAGAGGTATTTCAACATCTCGGCCTCTTTGCCATAGGCATTATCTGGATGGGGGTACATGTAATGATCATCTTACTGGTTGCCCGCTTGATCAAAGCCCCTTTCTTTTTTGTGGCGGTGGGCTCACAGGCCAATATTGGAGGTGCAGCATCGGCACCCATTGTTGCTTCTGCATTTGACGTTAGTCTGGCTCCGGTAGGCGTATTGCTAGCAGTAATGGGTTATGCGTTGGGTACGTATGGCGCTATACTATGCGCACATATTATGGGTTTGATATAATTGTTTCAGGATCGTCTGTACACAGTTCCACCAGCACTCCTCCGGTGCCTTTTGGGTGCACAAAACAAACGAGTTTGCCATCGGCTCCCTTTTTGGGATGATCCTGTAAGAGGGTGAATCCAGCCTCTCTGAGTCGCTGCATTTCTGCATAAATGTCATCTACATGAAAAGCAATGTGGTGGATGCCTTCGCCTTTCTTTTCAATAAATTTGGCAATGACACCCTCTTCTGTAGTGGATGCCAGCAATTCAATCTTCTGCCCGGCCTTAAAAAAAGAGGTGATCACATTTTCAGAAGCTACTTCTTCTCTTTTGTACGATGCCGTGCCTAGTAAGGCTTCGTAGATGGCTTCTGCCTGATCCAGATTTTTGACAGCAATGCCAATGTGTTCTATCCTTTGCATTTTTTATGATTGTGCAGTGATGAGTTCTTTTGCATTTTCGATGGCCGCCTTACCGGGTTTATCGCCACTCAACATCTTGGCAATTTCCATGAGTCGCTCCTCATCACCCATGAGTTTCATAGAAGTGAAGGTGCGATCACTGGCGTCGCTTTTGTACACAAAATAATGTTGGTTGGCCTTGGCGGCAATTTGTGGCGAGTGGGTGATGCATATCAATTGATGTGCTTTGGCCATGCCGCTCATAATTTGCCCCATCCTCGATGCTACCTCGCCGGAAACACCGGTGTCTATTTCATCAAAAATCATGGTGGGTAGTTCCATCTTATCTGCGATTACGGATTTGAGACAGAGTGTAAGCCTTGCCATCTCACCACCCGAAGCCACATCTTTTAGGGGTAGGAAGTCGCTGCCCTTATTGGTGGCAAACAAAAACTGAATTTCGTCTTTGCCGGTAGCTGTAAATTGGTTGAGTGCCTTGATGGAAATGCGCAGTCGGGCATTGGGCATAGCCAATTGAGCTAGGAGATCGTTGATCTTTTTTTCAAAACCGGGACCTGCTTTTTCTCTTTTTTGGCGAAGGGCCATGGCCTTGGTTTCCATCTTATTTTTGAGTGACTCTAAGTCTGCTTCCAGCTTTCGGATGACTTCGTCACTTTTTTCGAAACCGGAAAGTTTAGCGGCAAATTGATCCCTGAGAGCAATGAGGTCAGCATTGTTGTCTACCCCATGTTTTTTGTGCAACTTGTACAGCAGGTTTAATCTTTCCTGGGTCTGGTTGAGCTGGTTGTCGTCTGCTTCTGTATTTTCGGCTACTACGGCTGCTTCTGCCGCCATGTCTCTTACTTCTTCGAAAGAGGAATGCAGTCTGTCGTACAAGGCCTGAAATGAAGCATCGATGCCTGTGAAGTTGTGCAACTCGCGCATTAAGGTGGTTAAGGTATCTGACATGCTGCCCTCTTCTTCATCGAGCACCCTTGCTATTTTTGACATCACGGATTTGATGCCCTCTGCATTTTGTAAAATTTCTAAGCGCGATTCCAATTCTGTCAACTCATCTGTTTTTAGTTTGGCTTCATTAAGTTCTTTGAGTTGGAAAGAGATAAAGTCAGCCTCTTTACCGGCTTGTTGCGAAAGTTTGATTTCTGCCTGCAGTTGTTTTTCCAGCGCGGCATACTGTTTGTACAAAGTCCTGAATTCGGCTGTCTCGACCTGTAGATCGGCTACTGCATCGAGCGCCTGTTGTTGAAATGCCTGTTTGTGAAGGGCCAGCGTGTCAAATTGTTGGTGCAGATCCACCAGCTTATCGGCCACTTCCTGGAGCAGATCAAGAGTTACCGGAGTATCATTGAGAAAGGCTCTGGATTTGCCGGACGGGGCAATTTCACGTCTAACAATCAATTCAAGATCGGCCTCGAGATCATTGGCTTTAAAAAAGTCAGAAAGGTCGATGCCGTGGAGATCAAACCGGGCTTCTACCACACACTTGCTATTGGGGTCGAACAATACCTTGAGTTCGGCTCTTTTGCCCATAATAAGCCCGAGAGCGCCCAATAATATAGACTTACCGGCACCCGTTTCACCTGTAATGATGTTGAGCCCCTTGTGGAGGTCGATGTTGAGGTCCCTGATCAGGGCATAATTTTTAATTTCCAGAGATTTTATCATAGCGCAGTTTTATTGGCGGATCAATTTACCGTCTTCCATTTTATACAATTCATCACTCATTTGTGCCAGCTCAGCATTATGCGTAACAATGACAAAGGTTTGTTGAAAGTCGTTTTTCAGTCGGATGAAAAGATGGTGCATATCGGTTGCATTGATGAGGTCTAGGTTGCCCGTGGGTTCATCGGCAAAGATGATGGAGGGTTTGTTGACCAGAGCCCTGGCCACGGCCACTCTCTGTTGTTCACCACCTGATAAGGCATTGGGCTTGTGTTCTTTTCTATCTTCGAGTCCCAGGTAGCTGAGTAGCTCGCTGGCCCTGTTTTCCGCTTCTTTTCGTGAATCGCCTTTGATCAGGGCCGGCATCATGACGTTTTCAAGGGCGGAGAATTCATCGAGCAAGTGGTGAAACTGGAAGACAAAACCCATGTGTTCATTGCGAAATTGGGCCAGTTTTTTTTCAGACATCTTGGTGACTTCCATGCCATCGATGTACAACCTGCCTGTATCCGGTAAGTCTAGAGTACCCAGGATATGAAGCAGGGTACTTTTACCGGCGCCTGATCGGCCAACGATCGAAACCACCGAAGCCTTGCTCACTTCCATGTCAATCTGGTCGAGGACCTGAAGATTTCCGTATTTTTTTGTAATTTTTTCTGCTTTGATCATATTGGGCCGGCCGTTTCCAAAAGTGTAAAACCGAAGCCAAATTTACGAAAAATCGGTGAAAGGGTCGGGTGTTGGAATTGTCGTAGTAAAAAAATTAAATATGATTAAAATCAAAAGGTGTATTGCAAATGTCGGCATGTAACAAAAGCCAATAAAAGAAAGGGTATTTAAACTCTGTTTGCACTTAGCTATCAAAAGGTTATACATAAAACCAAAATGAATGCAAAAATTAATATCCATATTTTGGCAATTCAAAACGTTCTATAATCAGATTATATATAAACACGGGGTGGCAAAGACCAGAAATTTGGTTAACTTTGGAACCTCAAATGATGAATCAACTGTATTTACGGCATGAAGATTCTCCAACTTTGTAAAAAATTTCCATATCCGCTAAAGGATGGTGAGTCAATCGCCGTTACTTATCTGTCTAAAGCCCTTGTCAATCAGGGCTGTGAAGTGACCTTGTTATCAATGAACACTTCCAAGCATTACACTGCTATGGACAGTTTGCCGGAAGACTACGATCACTATAAAAACATCTACCAGACCAATCTGGACAACGCCATCAAACCCCACAAAGCCTTTCTCAATCTATTTTCCAGAGAAAGTTACCACGTAAGCCGCTTTGTTTCTAAAGATTTTGAGAAACAACTTATTGAAGTGCTTAAGAGCGAAGATTTTGATGTGGTTCAACTGGAAACCCTCTACCTTACCCCTTATATTGAAACCATTAAGGCCCATTCCAATGCCATCATTGCCATGCGGTCTCACAACATAGAATTTGAGATTTGGGAGAGAATCACCTCTAATACCCGGTTTCTACCTAAAAAATGGTATCTCAGGCACCTTACGGATAAGCTCAAAAAGTATGAGTTGGAAAGACTCAACGATTATGACTACCTCATAGCAGTTTCAGACAGAGACCTGAAAAAGTTTAAACAGCTTGGTTATAAAAACGGAGCTATGGCTTCGCCTATTGGTTTGGAGTTGAAAAACTATGTGACCATCACCAAAAAAGCATCCAATTCCATTTGTTTTATTGGAGCACTTGACTGGAGGCCCAATAAAGAGGGATTGGATTGGTTTATAACCAATGTATGGCCTTCCTTGAGAAAGGCGCAACCCGATCTGAAATTTCACATTGCGGGTAGGAATACACCTCCCGAACTGATGAATCTTCACGTAAAAAATATTGTGATCCATGGCGAAGTACCCAATGCGGTAGACTTTATCAATGCGCACAATGTTATGATTGTTCCTCTGTTTTCAGGCAGTGGTATGAGGGTGAAAATTTTGGAGGGCATGGCTTTAAAAAAGACCATTGTTACTACTACACTGGGCATGGAAGGCATCGATGCTACCCATGGCAAAGAACTTCTGGTTGCAGACCAGCCCGACACCTTCAAAGATGCTGTCATCCTTGCTTTACAAGACCAACATTTGAGAGAAAGCATTGGACAGTCAGCACAGGAATTTGTAAGTCAGTATTACGATCACACCACCATTGCTGCCAAACTTATAGAAAAGTACAGTCAACTGCTAACCCAACCTTATCAAAAACATTGATCTGAATTATACAAATCGATGTCCTAATCGCTTTTGGCAATCATATTGTTATAAAATAAAATTCATTTAACCTTGGTCAGGTTGTGCCCAAGATAGGTTTATTGGTTTAAGGGAATATTTCGTTGGCAATAGACATGGCTTTGATAAAGGCAAGCTCATCCAGTTCAGGGTCGACACCCAGCTCATCAAAATAGTAGATCAGGTTTTCGGTGGGCATGTTGCCGGTAAGTTCATCCTTGGCCATCGGGCAGCCGCCAAAACCTTTGATGGCAGCATCAAACCTGCGACAGCCGGCATGATAGGCGGCATCTATTTTTTCTTTCCATTGCAGGGGGCGGGTGTGAAAATGAGCGCCGATCTCTACATCCGGATAGGCAGGTACCAGCTCCCTGTATAGATAGGCTATACTTTCCGGGTTGGCAATGCCGATGGTATCAGACAAGGCAAGGATGTGAATGCCTTTTTTATGCATTTCTTCTACCCACTTGGCGCAAATTTCCACATTCCACTCATCACCATAGGGATTGCCAAAGCCCATGGATAGGTAGACCACAAGCGCTTTACCGCTTTGAATACATAGGTTTTGTATGTCGTCCAGCACCTCAATGGATTCAGCAATTGTGGCATTGGTATTGCGCATCTGAAAGGTTTCAGAAATGCTGAAAGGATAACCGAGATATGCGATTTCATCAAAAATAGCCGCGTCTCTGGCCCCCCTTACATTAGCTACGATGGCCAGTAATTGGGTTTGGCTGGCGGAGAGATTGAGTTTAGATAGCACTTCTGCAGTATCCCTCATTTGCGGAATGGCTTTCGGTGAAACAAAGGAGCCAAAGTCGAGGGTATCAAAGCCCACCTTCAATAATTGGTTGATGTATTTTACCTTATCGTTGGTTTCGATAAATGACTCGATGCCTTGCATGGCATCCCTTGGGCATTCTATGATTTTAACCTCACGCATATGCTTACAAAATAACACCATTTTTTACAACCATGCATGGCTATTGGCTATTATATTCTTGTTAAATTTGTGGCATGAAAAGAAATTTGGCTTCCCTGGCAGGTTTCCTGCTGTTCTTACTGGGTTTTTTATCACTTGTGCTTTCCCTGGTGGGGCTAAAACTCGATGTATTGAGTTTTCTATATAGCATAAGCCCTGGTTTTGCCTTTTTTGTACACTTGTTGTTTATGGTTGGTGGACTGGCCATTCTTTACGTGGCCAGGGTAGGTATCAACGATGAGCCGGAAATTGAATCATAGAATGGGGTAGACCCCACCTTCTAGCCCCAATTGGGTATTTTCAAATAGTGTTCGACATTCTGTTTCAAAGGCCGATAAGTCTTTGTATCTCGATGAATAATGGCCTGTGATCAGCATCCCTGCATTGGCAGCAGCAGCAATACTGGCTGCTTGCCATGAAGTAGCATGCATGCGGTTTAGGGCTTCTTTTTCCATATCGCTGAGGTAGGTAGTTTCGTGATAAACCACATTGACATCTTTGATGGCATCAACCAGAGATGGATCATAAATAGTATCGGAAAGGTAGGCATATCGCCTGGGTCTTGATTTGGGATAATTGAACTCGTCAGGTTGCAAGATGCTGCCGTCCTCACGTGTCACGGGTTGATCAGCTTTAAGTGTTTTTATTTCCTGGTGAGAAAGACGAAATAGTTCAATTTTTTCAGGCCGTAATTTCCTGAATTGTGGTTTTTCTTCAAATATAAAACCCATGGTAGGCAGCCTGTGCTGGAGGGGGAGAGATTTTACACAAAGGTTACGATCCTCATAAAGGGTTTGACTTAAAGTGGCATCAAATTCAGTTACAATTAAGGTGTAATTGAGCTGAGATCCGGAGAGTTGGATACAGGTATCCACAAATTTTTTAATTCCAAAAGGACCAATGATGTGAAGTGGAGCAGTACGACTATAATGCAAAAAAGAAGTGATAACTCCTGGCAGTCCAAAGATGTGATCACCATGTAGATGGCTGATAAAAATCACACCAATGAGGTTTCGCTTTATCTTATATTGAGAAAGCTGAATCTGGCACCCTTCACCACAATCAATCATGTACAAATCGTTGTGGTACCTTAGGATTTGTGAAGTTGGAAATCTGCCAAAAGCAGGCTGAGAGGAACTGGTGCCTAATAGGGTCAGTTCAAAGGTGTTCATCTATTCTTCTTCCGAAAGTTCTTCTTCAATTTCGTTAAAAATCACATAATCTATTGATTCCTGGAGGGTAGGGATAATGGTCAGGATGGATTCGAGTCGTGAAATTTCTATTAGTTTTTTAACAGTAGGGTGGGTAGCACCGGAAATGATAAAGGTTCCAAACTCTTTCCACAGTCTGTTGGCAGTAAGGATGGCACTTAGGCCTGAAGAATCCACATATTCAACATCACTCAGATTAAAAATCAGATTTTTGGTCCCTTCGTTGCTCAGGAATATAAATTCTGATTTCAGGTCAGGGGCAATAAGGGAATTGAGGTTTTTTTCGTTGAGGGTAAAAACCGAATATCTGTCTTGTTTATCGATGCTGAACTTCATGACTTCAAAGTTTAACCGACCTACACAGGCCGGGTGATTTTCCAAATGGAAGCGCAAAATTAATCAATTTTCCAAAATATTTGTTCTAATATCATGAGCACCTGATCAAAATAAATTTGCATAAAATCAAGACTTTGCCCGCCAAAACAGGTCATGATAATGACAAAATGTTAGCTACAAGACCATTTTTGACAAAAAATGCGTTTTGGTACGGTTTTTACCCATGTTTTGTGTGACATGGTATGTAAAAAAAGAGTAATATTGTTCTAATTATAATCACGGAATTCACAAATGAATAGAAAGTTTTCTCCTAAGGTCAAAAAAATTATCCAACAGAGCAGGGAAGAGGCCATAAAAATGGGTCAATCTTCCATTGGAACCGAGCATTTTTTGCTGGGTATTCTGGAGGATAAAGAGGGCTTGACCGCCAAGGTTTTTGATTCGCTGGAAATTGATACGGATGCGTTAAAATCCAGAATTTCCGAGTCAAACGTCAAGGAGGCAGAGGCAGACACCCATTACAACATGGGCAATATCCCCCTCAACAAAAATGCTGAAAAGGTTCTTAAGGTAACCTTCCTTGAAGCCAAAGTTTACAAAAACGAAGAAATACAACCGGAACACCTCATGCTGTCAATCCTCAAACACAAGGACAACACAGCCTCCATTTTGTTGGATGAATTTAGTCTTGACTATGATACCTTCAAAACGGAGTTGGAATTTGTAAGGCAAGAATTGGATGCCGGATATGGAGATTTTTACAACCAGGCTCCATCCGATTCAGACACACCAATGGATGATGATCTGGGTGGTGAAGGTATGACTTCTTCCCGCAAACAGGGATCAACCAGTAAGTCGCGCACCCCTGTGCTCGACAATTTTGGAAGAGACGTTACCCGTCTGGCAGAAGAAGGAAAGCTGGATCCCATCATTGGCAGGGAGACAGAGATTGAAAGGGTCTCTCAAATCTTGAGCCGACGCAAAAAAAACAACCCTATCCTGATCGGTGAACCCGGTGTGGGAAAAACAGCCATCGTTGAAGGTCTGGCCTTGCGCATCATGCAGAAAAAAGTGAGTCGCACGCTTTTCAACAAGCGGGTGGTAATGTTGGACATGGCTGCCATGGTAGCCGGCACCAAGTACCGCGGACAGTTTGAAGAGCGAATGAAAGCGATCATGAATGAGCTCGAAAAAGCCAAAGATGTAATCTTGTTTATTGATGAAATCCACACCATCGTGGGTGCAGGTGGAGCTACCGGCAGTCTGGATGCTTCCAATATCTTTAAACCGGCCCTGGCAAGGGGGGAATTGCAATGTATAGGTGCATCCACCCTTGATGAATACAGGCAATACATAGAAAAAGATGGGGCCCTCGACAGGCGTTTCCAGAAAGTGATGATCGAACCACCTTCTGTTGATGATACCATTCATATTTTGCACAACATCAAAAGTAAGTACGAAGAATTTCACAACGTTGACTATTCAGATGCGGCCATTGAAGCCTGTGTCAAGTTGAGTGAGCGATACATTACCGACCGTTTCTTGCCAGACAAGGCCATTGATGTGTTGGACGAGGTAGGAGCACGTACTCACCTAAAAAATATCCACGTGCCCAAACATGTAGAAGAGCTGGAAGCCCAGATCGAAGATGTTAGGGAGAAAAAAAATCAGGCTGTTCGCAACCAGCAATATGAAAAAGCGGCCGATCTCAGAGACAGTGAGTCCAAGCTGGTGAAAAAACTGGAGCAGGCCAAAGAAGAGTGGGAAGAAGAAAGCAAGACCCGCAGGTATCCTGTGGGAGAAGAAGAAATAGCAGAAGTGGTGTCTATGATGACCGGCATTCCGGTTAACAGGGTTGCTCAGCAAGAAAGCAAAAAGCTGGTGAAAATGACCGAAGACATCAAGGCCATGATCATTGGCCAGGATGAAGCCATCACTAAAATTTCGAAGGCCATTCAGCGAAACAGGGTGGGTCTCAAAGACCCATCCAAGCCCATCGGTTCCTTTATCTTTTTAGGTCCCACAGGTGTAGGAAAAACCCAGTTGGCGAAAGCCCTGGCAAAATACATGTTTGACTCAGAAGACGCCCTTGTGCGATTGGACATGAGTGAATACATGGAAAAATTTTCTGTGAGCCGACTGATCGGAGCGCCTCCGGGCTACGTAGGTTACGAGGAAGGCGGTCAATTGACCGAAAAGATCAGGAGGAAGCCTTATTCTGTCATTCTTTTGGATGAGATCGAAAAAGCGCACCCCGACATCTTCAACATTTTGTTGCAGGTGTTGGATGATGGTCAGCTGACCGATGGCTTGGGCAGAAAGGTAGATTTCAAAAACACGCTTATCATCATGACCTCCAACATTGGGGTTCGTCAGTTGAAAGACTTTGGCATGGGGGTAGGATTTGCTACCAGTGCCAGACAGGAATCAGAGATTGACCACAATAAAGGAGTAATTCAAAATGCGCTGAAGAAAACATTTTCACCCGAGTTCCTCAACAGGATTGACGATGTGGTGATTTTCAACAGCCTAGATAAAGACCATATTTTCCAGATCATCGACATCTCATTAAAAGATTTGTTGAAACGATTGAACAACCTGGATTATCACCTTAGCCTTACAGAGGAGGTCAAAAACTATGTAGCAGAAAAGGGCTTTGATCCCAATTTTGGTGCAAGACCCCTTAATAGGGCCATTCAGAAATACATTGAAGACCCAATGGCAGAATTTATTCTTTCAGAAAATCCGGAGCAGGGTTCCAAATTATTAGCGGAACTCGACAAGGACAATGAGAAAATAATTATTAAATTTGCCAAAGAAATCGAAACAAAAACTGAATAATAGCGAAAAACACCTAATAAAACGTAGTGCCCTTTAGAGGTCACTACGTTATTTTTTTTAATAAAAGTTAGCACATTTGGCAAAAACACAAGACAATCAAGACAAATTCAACTACAGGCTGAACCGTCAGATTAAAGTACCCAAAGTCAGAATTGTCGGAGACGATTTTGATGCCATCAGCAGCGTTGCTGGCAGGCCGGTTGAAGTTGGCGTTTTCAATACCAATCAGGTATTGGAATGGGCCGAGGCCCTGGGCATTGATCTCGTAGAGATAACCCCCAATGCAGATCCTCCGGTTTGTAAGATCATTGATTACAAAAAGTTCATCTACGACAAGAAGAAGAAAGAAAAAGAGATCAAAGCCAAGGCACAAAAGACCGTGGTAAAAGAAATCAGATTCGGACCCAATACAGATGAGCACGATTTTGAATTCAAAACCAAGCATGCGCGCAAGTTCCTTGAGGAAGGTGCCAAGGTGAAAGCCTATGTGCAATTCAGGGGTAGATCTATTGTTTTCCACGACAGGGGCGAGCTGCTTTTGTTGAAATTTATCAAAGAATTGGAAGACATGGGAGCTGCAGAAGAGCTGCCTCGCCTGGAAGGAAAGAGGATGGGAGTAGTGATTGCGCCCAAAAAGAAAAAATAGACTTTTCAATTGCCCTGATCGGAGCTTCCTGCTCAATAGTATTTTATTACCTTAGCAGGAAACATACCTCTTGTCATGGAGCTTCAGCGAAAATTAAATACAACTGCCCTAACCATGATTGGCATTGGTGCCAGCATTGGTTCGGGCATTTTTGTTACCCCAGCTGACACCATTGCCAGATTACCCCATTATGGATGGGCCATCCTGCCCTGGCTTTTGGGAGGACTCGCCGCTTATTGTGGGGGGCTGACCTTTGCAGAACTGGGGGCATCCAGGCCAAAGGCCGGTGGTGTTTATGTTTACTTAAAAGAAGCTTATGGCCCACTGGCGGGGTTTCTCTACGGCTGGTGTGTCCTATTGATCATCAATACCGGAGCCCTGGCCGCCCTGGGCCTCGCCTTTGCAGATTACATGACCTTTTTTATCCCTTTGAGTCCCGCACAGAGTCAGGGTTTGGCCATAGCCGTTATTGCCGGTTTATCAGGGATCAATTGTTTGGGTGTATCTTATTCAGACAAGTTATCGAGGACATTTACCGGCCTCAAATTATTGGCCATGGTCGCCATCATTGCAGCCGGCTTTTATGCCTTTGTTGATCAACCGGCATTGATGACCCAAGGCTGGCAAACACCCACTCCTACCAATCTTACCGGTGCCATCAGTGGGGCCTTTATTGGTGTTTTTTGGTCGATCGGTGGCTGGCACCACATCAGTTATGTGAGTGGAGAAGCGGTTAACCCGGGCAGAGATGTTCCAAGGGCCTTGCTGTATGCCGTTGCCATTATTACCCTGGTTTACATTTGTATCATTCTCGCTTACATGGCCATCTTACCCATGGACCAAATTATAGGTAGCAAAAGAATAGCCGGAGATGCCATAGCTCATTTGTTCAGTGGTGGTGGACGATTAGTCGCAATATTTATCGCCATATCCATCTTTGGTACAATAGCCATCTATACCATGAGTGCTCCGCGGATTTACTATGCCATGGCAAAAGACGGGGTGTTTTTTCCCGCTGTAGGAAAAGTCCATTCCAGATTCAATACCCCTGCCAACGCCATCATTGTGCAGGCTGCCTGGGCCATTGTGCTGGTTTTGGCTTATGGCTCTTTTATGAAGGTCATAGCGTTTGTCACATTTATGGACATTTTATTTATGTCTCTGGCAGCGGCCACTATATTTATTTTCAGGGCAAGACACGGAGTACCCTCCATATTCAGCATAAAGACCTATCCGTTGTTGCCTTTGATCTACCTGCTTATCTCATCTACATTTGTAGTGTACACACTGCTCGATCTCAACGAAGGTGCTATTGCCGGTTTGGTTATTTTGGCACTTGGTATGCTCGCTTATTACTATTTCAAAAAGAGATATCTTACTGTAGCTTAAATCCAACTGTAGATCCGGGTAAGGCTTGTGAAAAAACTGAAAGATAATTTGAAGGAATATACAAGATCTGAAGATATCCTCCCGTGGTCTGGGCATCGCGCATCAAAACATATAAATGGCCGGAAGGTGTAAGCTGGATCATCCCGGGAAAACTGGCAACAGAAGCAAAAGATTTGGGATAACCGGAGATTGAGTAAACTTCTTTCAGACCATAGGCTTGTCGATTGAGCTGGTGGTCGAGGGTCATTTTTTTTAACAGGTTTTGAATTCTATCTCTGTCCAGATAATGAAAGTCGGGACCCGGTACAACAGGAATCTCTGGAATCAGTGGAGCATACAGCACTTCTCCCTGATTCTCTTCGATTACTATATCACTGGTAGAAAAGGGGAGGACAGCTCCAAATTGCAACCACGGCAAGCCCAGTGCGGGTAGTGTGCATTTACTGTTGAGTACTTCGGGGCCTTGCCACCCGCCTCTGATAGCAAGGTATCGAAAGTGAAGATGATGGGAATGACCGAGCTCCAATACATCACCTTTAGTCACGCATATTTGGGTATTAGAAATGGATTGTCCATTGATTTTAACTTCATCGTTTCCAGCTACAATGCCAATGCTTGCCGATGCACCAAAACGAAGGCTGAGAGCGGGCCTTCCTATTTCAAGCACTGCTTCATTACCTTCATTATCTACCAATACATTGGCCAACTCCCAGGCCCTGGTGTCCATAGGACCAGAGACTGGAACTCCCCAATGTTGATAGCCAGTTCTACCTCTATCTTGTAAAGAACAAAAGCTATGCTTGCTTATCAATTGGGCAAATGACAGGCTCATAGGTTCAAATCGTTGACTTTTAAAATTACAGGTTTCACCCGCACGCGATCTCCGACTTGCCAGTGGTCTTTTTTTGCTATTTCTGGTGTAAAGATCCTGTGGGTAGTGTGACCAATAATGTGCCAGCCACCCGGACTTGATTGTGGGTAAATACCGGTGTAACCAGGTGCTATACCCACTGAGCCCTGAGGAAGCCTGGGTACAGGCTTGTCTTTTCGAGGCAGATCCAGCAAAGGACTTCCTCCTCCAAGGTACACAAAGCCGGGTAAAAATCCCACAAATGCCAGGTAGTAATCGGAGTTACTATGTAGGTCTACCAATTGTTCAAAATTTATCTTCAACTTTTTACATACCTCTGCGGTATCCATCCAGTTGGGATGATAGCCCACTTTAATCTCATGAATCGCACTTTGTTTATAGGTAGCCTCAGGCAGGTACTCAAATGCTGTAATGATGTTATCAATCTGGTTTGGTGATACACCCATAAGGGTCAGGCTGGTGGCACCCGGAACCACATCACTGAGTTGAAAGTGTTGCTTGAACCACTGCCTGCAATGACCCAGCCAACGGCTCAGCTCATAACCGGGTGCAGCTTTAAAACGAAGCTGCACAATTTCATCTGCCATCCACACATCTGCTTCAGAAGCGGGCCCATTGACCTTGATGCTGCGATTCATCATTCACAACCAATAGGGGCACCCGGTGGCAGAGATAGGGGACTTGGTAGATCGGGCAGTTCATTGGCTTCCAGTTTTTCTGCCAAATAAATGAGGTAGCGGTGGTGGATGTCATCTCCGTGTGCCCTTGCCCAGTTCTTTTTCAGGGTGCGCACCAGGTCAAATGCCTCTGTTGCAATATTGGCCTGGCGGGGATTGGAAGCAAGGGACACCAAGCGAATCACCCACCTTCTTTCTCTAAGATAATCAAGGCCTGTGGGTGCTTCGATGCCTTGGGTAGTCATTTGAGCGTTGATTTCTGCCAGATAGGCATTGAGGCCCATTTGCCCGGGATTCTGTATCCTGGCCAGTCTTTGAGGATGAAGTAAAAGCGAAAGCACATGGTCAATGGTGGCGGTGGCGGCAGCATTTTGATCAAGACCATAGCCCGTTTCTGCCTTCATACTTTCTCTTGAAGCATCATAACCATAGGCATGAGGAGGAATAAGATTAAACAGGTGTTCGGGCAATTTTAGCTGCTCTGGTCTCAATGTAGATGCCAGGGCTGCAATGGCTTGTTTTTGTTCGGCTATACCTACTATTTTGGTTGAGCCTGCAACGTCCTCACCTTTGACATCATACGAGTAGGTGTAGCCCGCAATCCATTTGGCAACGGCTTCTACCTGATAGCGCTGCATATGATAAACTGGCACCAGTATTTTTTCAAGCTCTGAAAAAGGTTGTCCCGTTGCAAGGCTGTTTTCTCCAAATCGGGCCAGACTTGATTGTCTCAACTGCATGATCCTTTCTAATTCTACTATGGCGTTTGTGCCATTGTCCCATAAATGGGCTTCTGCGTGCGCACTGCCATCCGGACGGGCATCAGGGTCGGAAAGATATTTGAGTCCCATCGACTTTGTATCTGCGATTATTTTTTGCAAAGCCTTTGGTGTATCACCGGTACTATAACCATATACAATGGCTCGTTTGTCCCAAATCCCAATTTTATTATCATAGGCTTTGTCCATGTTGATAGATCCATTGGAGGCAACCGTTACCAAAGGGTGAGGGTAATCCATCACAGAAGCTCTGTCGTTGATACTGGCGGCAAAATTGTGGGCCAGTCCCAGGGTATGACCCACTTCATGGGCAGAGAGCTGGCGAAGTCGGGCCAGGGCAAGAGCTGTCATTGGGCCGTGGTCTTCTTTGTCACCCTTGTAGAGGGAAAGCAGGCCCTGTGCAATCATAAAGTCCTGCCGCACCCTGAGTGAACCCAGGCTGACATGACCTTTGATAATTTCTCCGGTTCGGGGATCATAGACCGAATTGCCATAAGACCAACCTCTGGTACTGCGATGTACCCATTGGATGGTGTTGTACCTCACATCAAGGGGATGGGCATCAACAGGCAATTCCTTTACCTGAAAGGCATTGATAAAGCCAGCGGCTTCAAAAGCTTCATTCCACCAGGCGGCTCCTTCTATCAGGGCTGTTTTGATGGGTTCCGGACAACCATTGTCAACATAATAAATGATGGGTTCAACGGCTTCGCTTTTTTCCTTGTTGGGAAATTTTTTCTCCAGGCGGTGGCGCATGATGAATTTTTTTTCAATGGGCTCATGGATGGGAGTGGCATAGTCATAGTATGACAGGTCAAAATAACCGGAAAATGGGTGGTATTTTCTGCGTTGATAACCCGCATCCGGTAAAGCCACAAAAGACGTATGCTGTCGATAGGAAACAAGGTCCGGGGTAGGGGTTACGGTCTTTATTTGGTCGCCACTTGCCTCTCCTGCCAGGGTCAGCCAGGCTTCAAATTCCACATTTTTAGGAAAGGTTAAAAGAGATTCAGGTACAACTGCGCACCTGGGTTTGTCTATTTTATACGATCCTTGTTTTAATTCTTTTAGGGTGTTGGTCGCACCCATGTGGTCTTCCATTATAAAGGGAGCCAGGTCGATGTAAACACCGTCGGTAGTGTCTTTTTCAACCACAAAGCCAAAGATAATAGACGAAGCAAAGGCATCTGTAACGGCTTTTCTTTCAGCCTCTAAAGGTGATTCAGCGCGGTATTGGGTATTGTTTTCCACCAGCAACACCTTATTGCCCATTCTGCGGAACTGCACTAGTTTTTGTCCTCCTATCTTTCCACGGTCAAATCCGATGTCGTTGGATCCGATACCTGATGCAAAGTAATGAACCAGGATAAAATCTTCGTTGAATCGATCCAGCTTGAGTATCACCTTGCCGGTTTTTGCCTGGTATTCAAAGTTATAAAAAGGCTTTGAAGGTTGGGCTCCAAGCCTGCATAAACTGAGCCACATAAGACCCAGTAGATAAAATCGGATCGACATTTTATTCTATTTTATCCAAAGATAAAAAAAGCCGTGTCTAATTACACTGCCAATGGAAAGCGTTTTGTTTTTCTGTTCTTCCGATTCAACACCGTTTTGATGTGGTGGCTTACTTTTGCAGCTTCGGTTAAAAATCCATCGTGCCCCAATTCTGAGTGGATTTCTGCATAACGGGCATTGGGAATGTGGGTGGCCAGCTGCTTTTGCTCGATTGTGGGAAAGAGAAGGTCAGTGGTGATGCCAATGACTAAGGTATAAGTATCAATCGTTTGCAGTGCTGAAGATAAAGATTCCCTGTTGCGAGCCACGTTGTGACTATCCATGGTGCGGGTAAGTGCATAATAAGAATAGGCATCAAACCTATTAACCAATTTATCACCCTGATAACGTTGGTAAGAGGAGGCTTTGAACTGATCCAGAGGGTGGTCTGGCTGCTGCTGACTTTTGTTGTATCCGGTGGCGGTGCGATAGCTGAGCATGGCAATTGACCTGGCTGCTTTGAGTCCTGCTGCGCCCGCATCGGCTTGTTTTTTGCCAAAGGTGTTATCCGCTTCTATGGCCAGTCGTTGACTTTCATTAAAGGCAATACCCCAGGGTGAGTGGCGTGCATTGGTGGCTATTAAGACAAGATTTTCAAAAACGGTTGGCTGGATAATGGCCCACTCCATGGCTATTTGACCACCTAATGAGGCACCTGTCAATAAGCTGATTTTTTCAAGTCCCAGGTGTTGACGCAGCAAATCAAAGCTGTAGGCAATATCGCGGGTGGTGAACAACGGGAAATCCTGATAATAAGCCTCTCCGGTATGCTGGTTTTCACTCAATGGATGGGTAGAACCATAGGGAGATCCGGGGTTATTGACACAAATAATAAAATAATTGTCGGGGTCAATAGCGAGTCCTTGTCCGGCTACGCCGGGCCACCATTCCAAGGGATTGGAGTTGGCTGTGAGAGCGTGGACAACCCAAATGACATTGTCTTTTTGTGCATTGAGTTTACCAAAGGTCTGGTAAGCAAGGGTGAGCCCGGTCACTGAAAGACCGGACTCCAATGGGTAATTCTCTTGAAAAGTATAAAAATTAATTGAAGTCATGGATGTTATGATTTGATGGCCTGAAATCCTGTTTTCAGATCATTGATAATATCGTCTACGTGCTCTATGCCTACTGAAAGTCTCAGCTGATTAGGCGTCACACCTGCTGCTGCCTGTTCATCTGCAGACAATTGCTGGTGGGTGGTGAGAGCTGGTTGGATGATAAGACTTTTGGCATCCCCCACATTGGCCAGGTGGCTGATCAGACTAAGGTGATCTACCAGTTTTTTGGCTTCTTCGCTGCCGCCTTTTACATTAAAAGAAAGCACTCCTCCAAACCCTTTTTTGAGGTACTTTCTGGCCAGGCTGTGGTAGGCACTCGATGCTAATCCGGGATACGATACCGATTCCACCTGTGGGTGGGCTTCGAGCCATTGGGCAATCTGGAGGGCATTCTCCACAGTGCGTTGTACCCGCAAAGAGAGGGTTTCCAAACCCTGGATCAGCAGGAAAGAATTGAAAGGACTCAGTGCGGGTCCAAAATCGCGCAATCCTTCTACTCGTGCGCGGATGGCAAAGGCAATATTGGGAAGGCCCAGAGGGTTGTTGACCCCAAAGACATCTGAAAATACCAGGCCATGATATCCATCTGCCGGTTCGCTGAATTGAGGAAATTTGCCATTGCCCCAATTGTAGTTTCCACCATCTATAATGATACCGCCGATGGAAGTGCCATGGCCTCCGATCCATTTGGTAGCTGAAGCCACCACAACATGGGCACCGTGATCAAGGGGCCTGAAAAGATATCCTGCAGCACCAAAAGTATTATCTACAATCAGAGGCAGATCGTATTTTTTTGCCAATTCTGCTATCTTTTCGAAATCGGGAATATTAAATCTGGGATTGCCAATGGTTTCAAGATAAATGGCTTTGGTATGCTCATCAATGAGGGTTTCAAAAGCTTCCGGGTTATCACCGGCTGCAAACCTGACATCGATGCCCAACCGTTTGAAAGCCACTTTAAACTGATTGTAAGTACCGCCGTAAAGAAAGGAAGTGCTGACAAAATTGTCGCCCGCTTGCAAGATGTTATTCAGCGCAATGAATTGGGCTGCCTGTCCAGAGGCTACTGCTACAGCTGCAACTCCGCCTTCTAATGCCGCGAGTCTTTTTTCAAGCACATCCGTAGTTGGGTTCATGATGCGGGTATAGATATTGCCAAATTCCCGCAAGGCAAATAAATTGGCTCCATGTTCCGCGCTGTTGAACACATAACTGCTGGTTTGATAAATGGGCACTGCCCTGGAGTTGGTGGCGGTGTCCGGACTGTGACCCGCGTGCAATTGCAGGGTCTCGTAACGATAGTTTTGAATGCTCATGATAGAAAAGTTTTGTAATTACTTGATTTTGGAAAAAATAAGAATGGCCTGTACCACACCCGGTGAGCAGGAGCCTCATTAAAGTCTAAACTAAATGTTGAATAAGGCGATCGCTGCTGTTAACAGAAGCAACAACAACAACAGCACATTGATGACAATGTGATTCGCCGGGTAGAATGTTGGTGGAATGTTGGTTTGTTCATTTCTTTTTTTTGATCATTTATATTTCCCAATATTGGGCAGGAATTGGCACCTTTCTCTTTGGAGGTTGCCTGAGGATCACAGAGCCTGTTCTCTCCCCTCATCTGTATAAAGTATCGCGAAATAACAAACTTTTTGAAAGGTAGTTATAAGCTTAACTTGTGTTGCAAAGATAGATTCAAGTTTTTGAAAAAATCAAGTGTTTTTTAAAAATAGGGCAAATATTATTTGGTTTTTTAAAAAACGATCAACGTACATATCTGATTTTCAGAATGTTGGATTGATGGAATTATTTTTGTTAAAAATGTGTTACCAGCTGATTTAGTTGCGAATCATCATCATTCTGGGTGGACCCTGGCCTCCGGTCTGAGCAGGCGAAAAGCCGGATAGCCGATAACTCAAACTAAACAAAAAATACCTGCCGATGCCATTGGTAGTTACTTCTTCTACATAGGTATCTCCTGCACTTCTGCTAATACCCTGGCCGGCATTAAAGATGTCGGCAGCCCTGAGCTTAGCTGTAAGACGATCATTGAACAATCTTTTTGACAGAGAGGCATTAAACAGGGTGAGATCTACTGCTTCTGCAAATGTCTCGCCCGTATAGATGGTATGGTTGATGTCACTGTCGAGATTCCATCCCTTTCCAAAGTTGATCAGCAGGTTGGATCTTAAAACATGTGTGAGGTAGTTGGCATTTTGAGTTGTATTGACAGAGTATTGATTTTCGCTATAAGATGCCTCATACGCAGCCAACAGAGAAATATATTTGTTATTGGTGTTTTCCAGTTCTAATCCCATTCTTGGTGACAGGGTTATCACTTCGTTTTCAATGGTATTGACAAAGTTGATAGATTGGGTAACAGAACCACCTCCAAAAACTCTTGCCTTTACTTTTAGTGCCCTGATGGGTGAAGAATAGGTAAAATTCAGACTTGCATTTTGCTGATTGTTGGTATTGATCGGCAGGCTGGTGGTAATCAGATTGTTGTCAATGGTCTGTGAGGTAATGATTTTATCTTTGGTGTACCGCAAATTTAGAAAAGCAAAAAAGTTTCTGAAATTGAAATTGTCAAAAAAGCTATATCTTATATTAACACTATGGGCATACTCTGGTTTTAAGGCTGGATTACCCTGGTAAAGATTTAACGGATCGGAGTTATTGACAATGGGTTGCAGCTGGGTAACTGAAGGCTCATTGATGCTGGTATTGTATCGAATACGCAGGTTTTTATCTATCCAATTGACAGTGAAGGATGGTAAAAAATAATTGTACACTTTTTCCAGTGGCACGCTGCCCGGATTGTCGTCACTGCCACTGATAAGACTGCGCTGATACACCAGGTCAACGTTGATGCTGTATTTTTCATCGTCTTTGGTATAAATCAAAGATGCTCTGTCATAGCCTACATTGTTGTCAGAAAGTGAGCTGAGCAGTTCATTTAAAGTGAGTTTATTCGGATCAAGAAAGTCGATGGAATAAAAGTCTTTGTTTTGCAACGAACGGTAATTGCGCTTAGAATATCCTACACCGAGATAGTTCTTTTTACCCAACGGCTCTTTGTATTCTGTGTATATTCGATAATTATTATTGTCGCTCAAGCTGATTTGATCCTGTAAAATGGAATCAAGTAAGTTGTTGTTATAAAACAAGCTGGTTCTATCCAGGTAATAATCGGTTTCATTTTCTGTGTTGCCATAACTGGCTTCAAATGAGAAGATTCTTCCAGGTTTTCTGAGTCTTTTGGTAAATACCCCTCTCAACGACAGGTCAGTAAGGTCATTTACGTTTTTGTCATTTTGACTGATGGAGTTTCTGGGCACACCGGTCAATGAGCTGGCATTGGTTACACTCGAATTGATGGCATCTGAGCCATTAAATCTTGCGGAACTTTCGAGGTCTATTCTGTGGAAACTATCGGGTTTAATTTGCATGGCCAAATTCACAGTGTGTCCGTTTCTGACCGTATTAGAAGTAGAGGATTCATCAGATGCGAAGGAATTTTCTACTTGAAAGTTTTGACGAAACTTGTCCTTTATCAGGTCCTGGTCAGAATGACTTAAAAAGTAACTGGTGGTAAGGTTAAATTTAGGAGAGAATTCATAATAAAAATTCAAACCCGCGGTGGCACTTTTGATTTGTCCTGTATTGGTGTTTCCAAAATTGACAACTCCACTGTTCATGCCTGCACCACCTCCTCTGCCGCTGAAGGCATTGCCACCCATCAGGGTGTTGTAGTCTGAAAAACTAAAGCCCTGGTTGCTTAGGTTGTTGAAATTGCCAAGGGCAGAAAATTGGTATTTATTGTTGAATTTATTAAATGAAAGTTTGGAGTCAAATCTTTCTTCAGTGCCGTATCCTGCCATCACTTCTCCAAAGGTTCCAATTTTTTTATCAGCCTTGAGTTCGAGGTTGAGCACCTTTTCAGATTCGCCATCGCTAACACCAGTAAATTCTGCTTTTTCTGATTTTTTATCAAATACCTGCACTTTTTTTATGGCATCTGCCGGAAGGTTTTGAGTGGCCATCTTAGGATCGTCTCCAAAAAACTTTTTGCCATCGACCATTACTTTTTTGATTTCTTCACCCTGTGCAGTGATGGTTCCGCTGGCATCCACTTCTATGCCCGGCAGTTTTTTTAATAGCTCTTCTACTGTGGCATTGGGTCTAACCCTATAGGCATCGGCATTATATTCGATGGTATCTTTTTTGATGGCAATGGGTATGTATTCACTTTTCACCACAACCTCGTCCAGCATATTGTCTGCAGCAAACATTGTAATTACACCTTGGTCCAACATTGCGTTTTCGCCCCCAACAAAAATTATTTTTTCAAGGGTGCCAAAGCCAAGATAGGTTATCTGTATTTTGAAGCTGTCGCTTTTTACGTTTTTAATTTCAAACACGCCGTTTTCATCAGAAGTGCCAAAAGCCACTAACACACTGTCGACAGGATTAAGCAGCACTACAGAAGCACCTATAAGAGGCGTCTTTTCATTGTCCTGAATGAGCCCCTTGACAGTATATTTTTTTACCTGTGCTGAAGCGGATAATGAAACTAAAAATAGCAAACAAAGGGTTAGGTATCTGATTGTCATATTGGAGTAGCTTGGAATATTTAACCGCGGATGAACATCCTTTGGCCTTGACCGCCATTCATCTGGCGCATTTCTTCGATTTTTTCTTTTCTTATTTTCTCAAACTCTTCACGGGTGGTTTTGGTGCCCTTGGTGGGTTTTTCAATTTTGGCTTCTCCTGTATATTTTTGTTCTACCAAAGTGGCCAGATAGACCCTTGATTCCCCTTCAGAAACAGCTAGGATAGCCCCTGGAAGTCCATAGTATCCATCCGGACCAATGGACATTGCAATTTTTGGAGTAAACCAGGCTGTGATGGTGGTACTGTCTTTTTGTTGGGTTGCTTTAATGCAAGTGTACCCCAAGATGTCTCGTTGTTCTCCACTGTGCATTTTCCACTTGGTAGCTGGCAGACCCTCTTCAATCAAAAACTCTTTGCCAAAAAGATCGGTATAGGTAAGTTTTTGCTCGTTGGCATAGTCGCTGTACACTTTTGGATCAACACCTTGTCGGCGCATGGCCCATCTGCCGTGATTGCGGCTCACCTCTTCTTCAGGAGCAGGATCTTCTTTATTGACAAAATAATATGAATTTTCTTCTGTTGCCAGCAATATCTTTCTGTTTTTTCGACTTTTGGGCATTTGAGCGGCCATTTGGGGAGGCATATCGGGGCCGGGATTCATAAAAAAGGTTTCTTCATACTTGATTCGCATCACATCCTGTGCTGAAGCAACAGAAAAAAAAGTAAAAAGTATCAAAGAGCTAAGGGCAAAGGATAACCTCATGTTTGTCAAATGTATTTGATAATTAGACTACAAAGATAGGCCAAGTTTAAAGGCACTATAGCAGGTGGATTTTTTTTATTAAAACATTAACACAATTTTACGCAATGGGTTTAAAAGCCTAATTTAGCACCATGTTGCGTCAAATTAGCCTTTGGATAATGAAGTTATGGGGATTCCGGTTCACCGGACAGTTCTCGCATTTTCCCAAACGGGTGATGTTTGTAGTGATTCCGCACACGTCTAACTGGGATTTTCCTTTGGGCATTCTTACCAGAAGTGCCCTCAATCTGAAGTTAAAATTTATAGCCAAAGACTCTTTATTTCGCTGGCCTTACGGCTTTATATTCAGGTGGTTGGGAGGCATTCCGGTAGACAGGTCCAAACACAACAACTTTGTAAAAGCGGTGGGTGCGACCCTGGAAAAATATGAAAATCTTTCAATAGCCATAGCACCGGAGGGAACCCGAAAACGAAACGATGAATTAAAATCCGGTTTCTACTGGATAGCAGTTGAAGCAAGGATTCCTCTTGTGTTAGTAAAATTTGATTTTGGCAACAAAGAAGTTAATTTTTCAGCCCCTATGCAACCTTCTGGCAACTATGAAGAGGATCTTAAAATCATCAACCAACACTTTAAAGGGGTAAAAGG
Organism: Saprospiraceae bacterium; assembly: GCA_017987975.1. Classification (GTDB taxonomy): domain Bacteria; phylum Bacteroidota; class Bacteroidia; order Chitinophagales; family Saprospiraceae; genus JADKBO01. The sequence continues at coordinate 7,280 of JAGNSQ010000027.1, read as the reverse complement.
CTTCCATCCGGAGTTGGGCTATTTGTATCAAGCAGACCAAAAAAATATATGAGCTTACTATTTGAAATCAAAGAAAACATTGGGGTAATTATGCTCAACAGACCTGAAAAATTTAACAGTGTCATCAGAGAGTTGGCGCTGGCAGTTCAGGATCGTCTTGATGAATGTAATAGCAATGACGAAGTGCGGGCAGTGTATATTACAGGCACAGGAAGGGCTTTTTGTGCAGGTCAAGACCTGGCAGAAGTGGTGGACCCAAATGGACCTGAACTTGGCGAGATTGTGAGTCAACATTTCAACCCTATCATCACCAGGATCAGATCGTTAAAAAAGCCGGTGGTAGCCGCGGTGAATGGAGTGGCTGCAGGAGCAGGAGCCAATATTGCACTGGCCTGCGACATTGTCGTTGCTACAGAATCAGCCTCTTTTATTCAGGCATTTTCTAAAATTGGCTTAATTCCTGACAGTGCGGGTACTTACTTTTTACCCCGTCTCATCGGCTTGCAAAAAGCCAGTGCCTTAATAATGTTGGGAGATAAAGTGACGGCTGCTGAGGCAGAACGAATGAATATGATCTATAAGGTATTTCCGGATGATGAATTTGCAACTGCTTCATGGGCTGTGGCCAAACAATTAGCCGCCATGCCTACCCTTGCGCTGGCCTTGTCTAAGCAGGCATTGAATGAAAGTTACCACAATACCTTGCCCCAGCAATTGCAACTGGAAGATTCTTTGCAAAGAAAGGCTGGTGATTCGTATGACTACAATGAAGGTGTAAAGGCTTTTCTGGAAAAAAGAAAACCTGAATTTAAAGGACGATAATCAGGATTAAATTAAATTTATTATGTTAATTGGCGAGCATGTAAAAACAGCATCAACCATCCTCCCATCAGCAGTAGCCCACCCAATGGTGTTACAGGCCCCAGCCATGAAATGTCTATTCCAGCTGCCTTGCTTAAGGCTATTGCATACAAAGAACCACTGAAGCCCAACATTCCTGCCAGAAACAACCTTAGCGACCAGGTAAAATAGGAACCTGATTTTTCACCTTTCCACAAGGCCAAAGAAAGGAGAGCCAAAGTGTGTAAAAAGTGGTACAAAACAGCAGTGTTGTAAGCGTGGAGCGTCTTTTCATCGATCAACGGTTTGAGTCCGTGTGCACCAAAAGCCCCAAGCATTACGGCTATCAATCCTGACAATGCTGCCCATTGTAATAATTTAGATGAGTTCATTTATTTTTTATTTGCCAGTCAATGCCGGTGCTTTTCCTGGTTTTCAGGTAGTCATTGGCTTTGCTGAAATGATGATTGTTGTAAAATCCATTGCCCGCCAGTGGGGAAGGGTGGGGGGATGTGAGTATCAGATGTCGTTCCGGGTTGATCAGTGCTGACTTGGCTTTGGCAAAATTACCCCACAAAAGAAAAACCTTACCCTCCAGTTTTTCACTGATGTGGCTGATCACTGCATCGGTAAACAATTGCCAACCGATTTTACTATGGGAAAGGGGCTTGTTTTGTTCAACGGTAAGAAAGGCATTGAGCAAAAGCACTCCCTGCCTGGCCCAAGCCGTAAGATTGCCATGGTTGGGGATCTCACAGTTCAAATCATTGCGCAATTCTTTGTAGATATTGTTCAGCGACGGCGGTACTTTCACTCCTTCCGGCACCGAAAAACAAAGACCCATAGCTTCACCCGGATTGTGATAAGGATCCTGACCCAAAATCACGACTTTGAGCTGATCAACCGGTGTAAGACTAAATGCCTGAAAGATCTGCTGACCCGGAGGAAAGATGACCTTACCCGCCTTTTTTTCATTGTGCAAAAACTGACGAATGCCCTCAAAATAAGGCTTGTCAAACTCTTCCTGCAACAAAGCCTTCCAACTTTCCTCTATCTGAACCTGGCTAGTATTCATAATGCAAAGATAATTCTTTCATCTATAAGAAGTGCAGTCTGCTCACGGCTTACCGTTCACGGCTTACCGCTGTCCGCTAACGGCACACGGCTGACCGCTCACGGCTGACCGCTGTCCGCTAACGGCTCACGGCTTACCGCTCACGGCTGTCCACACACGGCAAACGGCTTACCGCAAACGGCTTACCGCTGTCCGGAAAGCGGTAGTCGGAAAGCGGTTCACGGTTGCCGGTAAGCGGTAGACTGTTGCCCGCTTTGCGCTTTGCCCTTCCCTTTGTACATTAGCAGCAAAAATAAAGATGGCAGAGAAACACAATACCCAGTTATTAAAGTTGTTAGGCATCGGCTTTGGCATAGCAGCAACCATGGGTGGAACCATCGGAACCGGTATATTGCGCAAACCCGGCCCCATTGCAGAGCAGGTAGGAGACCCGATATTGATCTTATTGCTTTGGCTGGCCGTAGGTTTTTATGCCTTTCTGGGCGTATTGTGTGTAATCGAGCTGGCTGTCTCTATGCCCCAGGCGGGAAGTTGGTATGTGTATGCAAGAAGAGCTTTTGGCAATTATTTTGGATTTCTTACCGGATTTACCAGCTGGATGGGAACCGTTGCTGCATTGGGCTTTGGGGCTTATACCTTTAGTGAATTTATAAGTCTGCTTACTCATAGAGAGGATCTCAATTCTCTAATTGCTATTGGCATTATCGTCTTTTTTACTTCTCTACATCTGATTGGAACCCATGTAGGAGGAAAGGCCCAACAGTTTTTGACCTACACCAATGCGGCTGGCCTGATTTTATTTGTTATTTTGTGTTTTACCATGGGCCACAGCATTGACCCCACTCAGCTGCAGGCAACCGTTGAGCGGACAGCAGCACCAGGTATGTTGGCGGGTATAATAACCGCTCTACAGGCTATTTTTTATACCTATGATGGCTGGCATACGGCCAGTTATTTTTCAGAAGAAAACAAGGACCCTGCCAAGACCTTACCCAGATCCATGATCATAGGAGTGCTATCCATCATAGCCATTTATATGTTGGTCAATGGGGCTATCCTATATGTAGTGCCCATAGAACAATTGGCTGGCACCAAGCTGGCAGCGTCTACCGCCATGGGCTTATTGTTTGGCCCGGAAGCCACCCAATTTGTAACCGTATTTCTTTTGATCTCAGTGTTGGGCATCCTTAATTCTCAATCGATGTTTGCACCAAGGGTGATTTATTCGATGGGTAGGGATGGTTTGTTTATCAAGCCAACTACCTGGGTCAATGGCAAGGGCACACCCTGGCTTGCGTTGGTATTAACCACTTCGTTATCTGTTTTATTGATCTTATCGGGTAAGGATACATGCGGCAGATTATCGGATATCGCAACCTTCTTTTTTGTTTTGTCATATACTGCTGGCTTTGTGTCGCTGATACGATTGAGAACGGTAGAGCCAGATCTGCCAAGACCCTATAAGGTGCCGTTTTATCCTTATTTACCAATATTGTTGACTCTTATGTCGCTTTTATTTTTAGTAGGGGCAGTGTACAGCGACCTGAACAGTAGCAAGTATGGACTTATTTTTTTGATAGGATCTTATCCACTGTATATGTTTGTGAAATGGATCAACAAAAAAACTAACATTGTTTAATAATCCTGATTACTGAATGCCGTGCCGGTGCAGTTCGTCTGCAATGATGGCTGGTACAAACTTGGTAACATCTCCCTTGCCTTTGATGATTTCTCTGACAATGGTGGAGGATATATGACTGTATTCCGGTTTTGAAATCAGGAACACGGTTTCTATGTCTTCCCCAATGATGCTGTTGAGTTGTGAAATGGTTTTTTCATAATCAAAATCAGAAGCTTGTCTTAAACCTCTAATAAGGTAATGGGCATTGATTTCCTGACAATATTTTACCGTTAGGCCTTCAAAACTTGCCACCTCTACATTGGGCAGGTGGGCGAAGGTTTTTTTGAGCCATTCCATACGCTGTTCCAAACTAAAAAGGGTTGACTTCTGGGTGTTGATTCCTACAGCCACCACTATCTTATCAAAGAGGGGTAGGGCTCTTTCAACCAGGTCGGCATGACCAATGGTAATGGGGTCAAATGACCCGGGAAAAACAGCTAGTTTCATTTTGCAATGTTACAATATTTTGAAGTAATATCCCAAAAAAAAGGTTCGGGACCACTTGGTCTCCGAACCTCCTATTGCTCTTTGGAATTATTTACTTATTTATTCTATGATCACCAATTGATTGCAGTGTGACTGATCGCCATAAGATACACAAACCTGGTAGATTCCTGAATTAAGAGCCTCCAGTGAAAGTTCCAGCTGTGCTTCGGCGCTGTGAACGGCTTTGTAACTCAATTTGCCGGACCTATCTGTAAGTTCTACAGTCACTTCAGTCACTACGGTTGGTAGCTGCATCTGAAGGGTGGTTTTACCCCTGGCTGGATTGGGTCTCACTTCTACGCGCGCTCCATCATTACCTCGCACATACACCTGGACCTGATTTGAATGATGGACATTGCCATCAAAGTCATATTGAGCCAAACGGTAAGTGTACATACCGCTTCTCTCCAGTTGCTCATCTTTCCATTGATATGTTTGTAATTGGGCAGAATGGCCATGGGCATCTACTTTGCCAATGGTAACAAAAGTTGCTTTTTCAGGATAATATCTTTCTACATCAAAATGAGAGGCATTGATTTCGGTGCTGGTTTTCCAATCAATCTGATTGTAAGATCCTTTCCAGTTAGCTTCAATACCGGCATACCTTACGGGCAAGACACCGAATGAAAGACCCGCATCGATGTTGATGTTTTCTTCACCGGGCTGCATGGCAAAAAGGGATGTTGTATTGAGTCCATGACTATGATCTACATCGCTGTCAGTTTCTTCACTGCCAATATTGGCCAGTGTATTACTATATCCTGCTGGTGGTGTGAATCGTAGATAGTAACTTTCTTTACTAAGGTAATCAATTTTGTAAATACCTTCACTATTGGTAAGACCTTCCCCAATTTTGATGTCATTGGCATTAAATGCTTCTACCAATACATTGGAAATTTTGGGCTCTGATGCTTCCTGTTTTCCATTAAAATTGCTGTCTTCCCACACCAGATTACCGGCAGTTGCCATGGGGTAAAATCCTGCCCCAATATTGTTGAGTACCTGACCGGAAACTACTGAAAAAGACTTAGTGGTTCCAGGACCAAAGGTATTGGTAAGGTCACTGTCATTCTTTTGTTCATTGGATGCAGTCAGGGCAATTTCACCAAAGATATTGGCTCTGGCCTGGACCAGTCCCAAAGGGGGAAGTATGATTTTTACATAATAGGTTCCCGGAGGAGCACAGAAGTTAAAATAACCATCATCAGAAGGCGTATTGGGCTTGTGTCCGGTATGGGTATAATCAAACATAGACCAATTGCCATTGATGCTACGCCACAGTTCCACACGGAGTCCATCGATGCCATTTTCATGTACATCCCACATGTCATCTTTATCGTAGTCATACCACACTAAACTACCGATGCTGGCACATCGGGCCAGGCCTGCATCCATATTTGTGAGGTTGGTGCTGCCTGGCAGGGTAAACACGCTGGTAGTGCCTGCTCCAAAGGTGCCGGTAACATCGCTGTCTACATTGTCATTATTGCCTGAATCAGGTAGGATAAACTCGTATTCTGCAGGATTTGAAAACTTGAGATAGTAGTTGCCTGGCACTACATTGTTGAAGATATAAAAACCACTGCCATTGGTAGTAGTTGTTGCTACCATGCCTCCACCGGCGCGTAACAACATTACCGTAACCCCTGCAATACCTGACTCACCTCCATCCTGAACATTGTTGCCATTGAGGTCATTCCATACAAAGTCACCAATGCTGGAAGGACTGAAATGGCCTGCATCAATAGTGTAATTGGAAGCTCCGGGAGGCAGGTTGATGCAGGCGGTAAAGCCCTGGGTGTTGACATCGCTGTCGATATCGTCATTATTGCCCTGATTTTGCAAGGTATATGTGCTATTGGCCGGTAAGGTTGAGGAAACAAAATAGATTAGATAATTGCCTGGCTGTAAATTGATAAACTCATAGGCACCGGCATTATTGGTATTAGTAAACCGTATTAAGTTCTGATTGCAATCTCTAAGTTCCACCCGAACTCCCTCGGTGAATGACTCTCCTGCTTCATAGATGCCATCTGCATCAAAATCATTCCAGACAATGCCGCCAAGTGCACCATTGACAACGGTAATAATCGCGTCATCTATGTCATCTTCTCCTGCCACATCATTGGTAGGGTTTTCATCTGCATCGCTGTCGAAGTCCTGATTGCCCGTATTCAAACTGTCGCGGGAAATAGAAATCTCTGCCAGGTTTCTATAGGCATTGGCCTGGGTACAAGCCTGAACGGTAAGATTGAGCGGCACGTTGAGTACCTGACCATGGCCAAGTAAGGCGTTTGATTGATATCTTAGTAAGCTACCACTTTGCGTCCAACCTATGTTATTCGCAGGGTTGAAGCTGAGGCCACAAGGCAGGTAGTCTGTGATTTGAATATAACTTGCTGCCGAGCCTCCTTCATTGGTTACAGCTATCAAAAATGGTACTACATCGCCCACCACATAAAAAGGTTGAGGATTGACCACAGATTTTTGCAATGAAAGGTCAAACACTTCAAAGCCGGCAGGGTCGTGATCGTCTTCGTCGGTATTGGTATTGGCAGGACCCAAAACAAAGATATCGTCGTCGGCAGGATCTCCGGGATTAATGGCAAATTCAGCTGCATTGACCATAAAAGTATATGAATCTGCATCATCAAATCGATTGTTGTTGAAGGTGTCCTGCACCAATACAATGTGGGCGTAATTGATCCAATCCCTTCTGCTGTTCCCTTGTTTCACAGTAAGAATGATGGTAACACTGGTATTCTGATCCGGGTATAGCCAATTGCTTAGAGTGAGGGTTGAATCGGCCATGTTCCAACCCAGTGGCTGGTTGAGGGCAGCTGGGAAATCATAACCTTCCGGAATGTAATCGCGAATTTTAATATTTTTACCCACCACATTTCCCTGGTTGTAAATGGTGATGGTAAAGGTGAGATTCTGACCATATGAATAGGGTGGCGGGGTTGTCAAAACTTTTTTTAGCGCTAAGTCCACCACCTGAATGATTTCCAAATCATGGTTATCTTCGTCCTCAGCCTCTGTTGTTCCCAACTTGTCCAGCACATCGTTATTGTTGAGGTTGTTGTATTGAAAGTCATTTTTGAGATTGGAGTCAAAGACACCATCAATATCTGCATTGGAGCCGCCATCAGCGGCAACGGCATTGCTGATTTCTATGTAATTGGTCCAGCCGTTAGC
>JAGNSQ010000132.1 GCA_017987975.1 Saprospiraceae bacterium | reverse complement strand
GCTTTTTCCAAATCAATACACCTGCTGTCCCATGTTGGAATTTGGATGCCCTTGTATCCCAGATTTGCCACCCATTCACAAATGTTGGCCAGTGAATTAAAAGGTGCTTCATCACCCATAAATTGGGCTAAAAAGATGGCAGGGCCTTTGACGGTCTTCATAATAAAATTTATTTTCTGGTCGCTTCCAGGGTACATGTATCTTCAATAGGTAGGATGCCAATCTGAATTTTTAAAGAAATACTACCTGTTAGTTTGTTCGGATCATCACCACTGATGAGCTCGCCACTATTGGAAATAATTACCGTAGTAGGAGATCCATTGATCGGAATGGTCAGGGTTTGTTCTGCACTTTTATACGTAAGTTTTTTACCGTCTATGGTGCCTACTGGTGATTCAAGTCCCGGAATTTGCAAACCCAATGATAATTTTACTTTATTGGTTTCTCCCGGTATTTCTTCAATGATTATATCTAACTGTTGATTGGCAATAAATTGTTGTATTAAGGCATTGTTGCAGGTAAGCTTGCCTGTATAGTTGCCGATGAACAAATCATTGGCGTATTTACAACTACCATCTGGTGTGTTGGCAAGGGCATTGTAATTAATGGCTTTGGGGTCTGTACACCCTTTGATGATACAACTTCCATTGTCCACATTGGCCTGTGGATCGTAATTTTCCGATAAGGGGTTGGTGCACCCCTTAATAATACAAAAGCCGTCATCTGTGGTTGCATCGGGATTATAATTTTCGGCCTTCGGGTTGGTACAACCTTTGATCACACAATCGCCGGCTATATTGGCGTCAGGATCATAGTTTTCCGCCTTGGGGTTGGTACAGCCCACAACATCCTTTTTACAGGACTCGTTGATCAAAACACTCAAAACAACCAGCAATAACCACAGAAATTTTTTCATTGTCTTTACTATTTGGTACAAATATAGTCAACTATAGGAAATATGGTAACACCGTACATCCGGTTTAACAGCCATGAAAATACCAAGATGGATCTAAAATTGGTAGCCCTCTTACCAAAGACCTTCTTTTACCAAAGTGGTCTCAGCCTTACAACCCTGCCCGGATTTTCCAGACCTATGTATATAAAGCCATCGTTACCCTCTTCTATACTCCGCATTCTGCCAATGTCTTCAAACAACTTTTCCTGGTCAACTACTTTTCCTTCTTTCACTACACACCTATTGAGATAGCTAAAACTGAGTGATGGTACTAAAAAGTTTCCTTTCCACGGGTAGTACATAGCTGAGGTAACAAAACTGCCGTCGCAAGGGGCAATGGAAGGAATCCAAACAACTTCAGGGTTTGTGATGCCCTCCTTTGTTTTGTCCTGGGTAATAGGGGTGCCATCGTAATTGATGCCATAACAGGTAATCGGCCAGCCATAGTTGTTGCCGGCTGCTAAAATATTGACCTCATCACCGCCTCGGGGTCCATGCTCATTGACCCACATTCTTCCTGTCGACTCATCAAAAGCAATGCCTTGGGGATTTCTGTGCCCGTAGGTGAAGATGCTTTTTCTGGCCTTAGGTGTATTGTAAAAAGGGTTGTCTTCGGGTATAGAACCATCATCCTTAAGTCTGTGAATTTTTCCGCAATCACTTTCCAGATTTTGTGGATTTTCATTTTCTCTGCCTCTGTCGCCAACACTGATATATAAATAACCCTGCTTATCAAAAGCCATCCTGCTGCCATAATGGTGGTTGGTGGGAAAATAAGGCCGGGCCTCAAAAATTTCAACTACATTGTCAAGTCGACCACTGCCTAAAGTGGCCTTAATTACTGCCGTAGTAGACCAGTTTTTGCCATCCACCACCACCGGTTTTGAATAACTAATGTACAATTGACGGTTCTTTTCATATTCGGGATGAAGACAAATATCCAGCAATCCTCCCTGTCCCTTTGAATGGACAGCCGGCACACCCGCAATCGGTGAAGAAGTGCCATTCTGATGCCAGATAAATAATTCACCATCTCTGTCTGAAATCAATAGAGATGAATCCGGTAGTGATTCTATGTCCCATGGCACCTGCGCCCCTGTAAATATCGTTTCAGTGGCAATGCGCATTTCTCTGGTAGAATACATTTCTACCTCTTTTGATTTTTCTGGTGGTAGCTTGCTTTGGGCTATGATATAGGCCGCCAGTTCTTGACTTTGTTTTTGATCTATTGTCTTTTCAAACGCAGGCATACCCTTGTCTGCAATTCCTTTCTGAACTACTGCCATAATGGCCTTTTCTGTTTGTCCCATTGTCCAGGTTCTGGACTTAAAGGACTCCAATTTTTTGCCATGACATGATCCGCAATATTTGGCATACAGCGTTTCTGGCTCAGGGTTGTTGATAGGTCTATTAGCCACCAAGATAGAAGAGATGCCTAGCATCAATGTACATAAAAAGTAAGGTATCTGTGGTTTAGACATCATTTTTTGTTTTCTCCTAATTTGGGAATGGCATTTTTAATTTCTTGTTCTTTATCTATGGGATAAATCAAAAGCGCGTCTTGTTCGTCAACTACAACCAGCCCTTTGATGCCTCGGATGATTACTCGTTTTTGAGTCTGAGTTCTTATAAGGCAGTTTTCAACATCTTCTAAATAATGGTCACCTCTCAATTGCTCTACATTGCCTGATGTACTCTTTTCCTGGTAATCATACAAGCTGCCCCAGGTACCCAAATCACTCCAACCTATATCTGCAGGTAGGGTATAAACATTGTCTGCTTTTTCGAGGACTGCAAAATCAATTGATATATTTTTGGTTGAGGGATAAACCATATCAATAAAAGCTTGCTCACCGGGTGTATTGTAAACGCCTGGCTGTTCATCAAGAATTTCTATGATTTCTGCCTCATATTTGGCAAAGGCCTGCAGCAGAGTTGATGTACTCCAAATAAATATGCCCGCATTCCAAAGATATTCTCCAGAGGCAAGGTAAGCTGCTGCTTTCACAGTATTGGGCTTTTCAACAAAGGCTCTTACCTTGTACGGCAGGTCACCTTCATTAGACATGCGTATGTAACCATAACCTGTATCAGGTCTGGTGGGAGAAATTCCCAATGTAACTATGGCCTCATGTTTTCGGGCATAGTCCATTGACTTCTTCATAAGGGAAGCAAATTCTTCTTCTTTCAGAATTACGTGATCTGAGGGTAGTACGGCAAACACAGCATTGCCTTCCATCGCGCGGATTCGCAAACAGGCATAGGCAAGACAAGGTGCGGTATTGTTTCTGGACGGTTCGAGTAAAATGTTATTCTCCTCCATTTCTGGAATTTCATTCTTAACCAAGCCAAAATATCTGCTATTCGTAATTACAATTATATTTTCATTTTTCACAAATTTCAGGCATCGTTCGTAGGTCATCCTGAGTAGAGATTTTCCAATACCCAAAATGTCCAGAAACTGTTTGGGTCTTTCTTCTGTACTGGATGGCCAAAATCTAGAACCTACTCCACCCGCCATAATGACTACATAACCGGGTATATGATTCACTTCCATGTCTCTTCTTTTTTATAGATGGTTCCCTTAAACCAGGCAACCAGTTCTTGCTTTTGGTTATAAATTTTTACTTCATATTGACCTGTTTTCCTACTTGCTGCCACTTCTTGGGCTTCTGCTCTCAGCTCATCTCCCGGCCTTACAGCTTTGATATGAGAAATAGAAGTTTCAATTGAAACAGCATGCTGGCCATGACCATTGCTGGCAAAAGCAAGGGCACTGTCGGCCAATGAATAACAAATACCCCCATGCGCTATACCAAAACCGTTGGTCATTTCGGGTCTGATCTTCATTTTTAAAACACAAGAGCCGGGTGCTGCCTTTTCCACTTCTATGCCAAGCCACTGACTAAAAGCATCGTTGGCATACATGCGTTCACTGACAATTGTTTTGGCATCCATGATTACAATATAGAAAGTCTGTCTCTTAAATAAGGTGATACCCGGTACCTCGATTCATGGTAGCGGTCGTACAGGCCATCCAACTGATAGACCACTTCGTCGTAACCCATCTCTTCAGCCCATTGCAATAGTCCCTTGGGATAATTGGTGCCATATTGCATGGCCAATTCCACATCCTGTTCCGAACAAATTCCTGTTTGTACCGTATCTGCTGCTTCGTTGATCAGCATGACCAGTATGCGTTTAAATATATAAGCTAGCAGTGTATCATCTTCTTCTGTAGGCTCCCATTTTTCCGTGGGTGCATCATAGTTATAAAAACCCTTCCCACTCTTTTTGCCCAGGTAGCCGGCCTCTACCAGTTTTTGTTGTGAAAACGAAGGCTTATAACGGTCGTCATACCAAAACGATTTCCAAACGGATTGGGTAACGGCAAAATTGACGTCGTGACCAATGAAGTCCATCAACGCAAAGGGCCCCATTTTAAATCCCTGGGCGGTCATGGCATAATCAATTTGTTCTTTGCTGGCCACCCCTTCTTCCATCATTCTGATGGCCTCACTGTAAAAAGGTCTGGCTACCTTGTTGACGATAAATCCGGGACTGTCCTTTGCACTTACTACAATTTTGTCCCAGGCCTCCACTTGTCGGATGGTTTGAACAACCAAATCTTCATCGCTTTGGATAGCAGGCACTACCTCCACCAATTTCATTACCGGGGCCGGATTGAAAAAGTGAATGCCCATAAATCGCTCGGGTCTTTTTAATTTGGCCGCCATTGCGGTAATAGATAAAGATGAGGTATTGGAAGCCAAAACGGTATTTTCACTGCAAATCACTTCCAGTTGCTGAAATATTTTTGTTTTCACATCCAGGTCTTCCACAATGGCTTCTATGACCATTTCTCTGTCTGAAAAGGCAGAAAGTTCACTCACAAATGATATGCGTCCAAAAATGGCATTCAATTGGGAGGCATCTATTTTCCCCTTTTCCAAAAGCTTGCCGAGTTGTTCACTCAACCGCGATTTTGCTTTGTCCACGGCGTCCTGGTTGACATCCGCCAAAATTACATCCGTTCCTGAAACAGCCGCCAACTGGGCAATGCCACTTCCCATGGCACCCGCTCCAATCACACCGAGCTTTGATAACATTTATTCCTTAATTTTGGGCTAAGATAAGCATTTGTAGGCGTTAGCCTAAAACGATTGCTTTTACAAACAACTCTTAACAATTATATAGCAATGCAAATTTTACCCTCCTGGAGAGATCTTTTGATAGAACAGGCAAAAACAAGAATCATCATTGAAAACATTGCCAGGATTGACAAATGCCTGACCATGCTCACCCTTGACCAGGTATGGCACCGAATCCACTCCCAAACCAATCCCATAGGCAACCTCATCCTCCACCTCGAAGGCAATGCCAGGCAATGGATTCTTTCTACATTTTCCAATGCTCCGGATTACAGAGTCAGGCAACAGGAATTTGACCAAACCGAAAAAATTGCCATCGAAGAACTCCAACGACGCCTTCAGAGCCTGGCAAGCGATCTCAACCTGTGTTTTGATTCCATTACCGAGCAAGCCCTTCTAGACAATTATGAAGTTCAATGTTTTAAGGAAGCAGGCATTGGTATCATAGTCCATGTGATCGAGCACTTTTCTTATCACACCGGACAAATCGCCTACCTCACCAAATGGATGACGGAAAAAGACACTGATTTTTACGGTGACGAGCCCTTAGATCAAACAAAATCTTAGGTTTTTTAATAAAATTCAATATTTAATATGTTCTAGACACTTATTTGCATCAAAAACAAAATAATATTTTGATAATTTTAAAAAAACTCGTTTTTAAGCACAATGTTCACTCAATTATGCCAAATTGCAGTTAATTGATCAACATCAAAATTTTATTTTTAAAGAGCGGGCAAAGAGTTAAATAAAATTCTATTTTTGAAGAAATTCAATCAAACCACATACTTTACCAATTATGACAGAAGTTAACAAACAACGCTTATTCATAGCGAGCTGTTTCGCCTTGATAACCACTGCTTTTGCCTTTGCCATCAGAGCGGGCATTATGAATGACCTGGCCAAAACCATGGACATGTCAGACACCCAACTAGGTTGGATCAATTTTATGGGGGCCTTTGGTTTCCCAATAGCAACCCTGGTAGGGGGCCCGTTGTACAACAGCATCGGTCCTAAAAAACTAGGCTGGGTCGCCTTTGGCTGTCATTTTGTAGGAATCACCTTTTCAGTTCTGTCAGGCAGCTTCCTCCCTTTGTTTTTTTCTACCTTTTTCATCAGCTTTGGCAATGGCATGGTAGAAGCAGCTTACAATCCTATGATTGCAGATATGTATGAAGACAATAAGGCTACCATGCTCAATAAGTTTCACGTATGGTTTCCGGGAGGCCTGGCCATCGGATCACTGATTGCCTATTTCATAACCCAAATGGAGGGCACATGGCAAGTTAAACTCGCCGTTATGTACATTCCTCTTGCCATTTATGGCTTCCTTTTTTATGGTCAAACCTTTCCAAAAACGGCCAATGAAATGGATAAGGCAAGTACTTCCAGCAACGTAAAAGCCATATTTAGTTCACCCCTGTATTGGTTTATGCTGCTTTGCATGATCCTCACAGCTACCACAGAATTAGGCACCCAATCATGGGTAGAAAGAATCCTGGGCAACACAGGCGCACAACCCCTGCTCATTCTTTTCCTGGTGACAGGATTAATGGCTGTTGGTCGTTATTTTGCTGGCCCAATTATCCACAAACTGAATATTCCGGGAGTGCTCTGGATCTCATCCATCATTTCACTGATTGCCATTTACATGCTGAGCACCGCTACAGGAGGAATGGTCTACGTAGCTGCTGTTATGTTTGCCATCGGCGTATGTTACTTCTGGCCCAATATGATTTCATTTGTAGCTGTCTACCTGCCCAAAACAGGAGCGCTGGGTATGTCATTGATCGGTGGCGTAGGCATGGTAGGCCTTTCTATCTGTCAACCCATTATTGGTAAATGGATGGACAGCGAAAGAGCGAACGCCATTGCTACCGGCTTACAAGGAGATGCGGCAGAGTTGGCAGCAGGCCAGGCCACACTTGATAATATTGCCTGGTTTCCGGCCATCCTGGTTATTGCTTTCGGTATCTTGTATTTTACACGTAAAAAATATACACCGGCCAACGCGCCCGGTCACTAACCTTTAAAAATCTGACAAATGGATTTCCGAATGGATAAAAGCAGCTGGGGCATGCTCGGCTTTATGTTCCTCACCATGGTTTATTTCCTGGTTACAGGTGCTGGTGATGGCATCGATGTAATGGGCTACTTACTTTCCCTTTTATTGGGTATTGCTACGGTAGCCATCCTGGTGGCACTCGCCTCAATTCCGGTCCTGATTTATTGTTATTTTGTTAAAGTAATTCCGGATATTGATTATTCCATCAGGGTAGCCTTTGTGTTTACCCTCATTGGGATAGCATCTGAATTTTTCATGTAAAAACTACAACAAATGTCTGATAACAGAAGATATTATGGAGGCACCGGAGACCCGTATAGCAGGCAAGGCAGAGGCTTGGGTACCGGTAGGTTTAAGTTGTTTTTAATCATTGGCCTGGCAATGGCTGCATTTCAGGCTTTTAAGTTTTATACCAGCACTCAAACCAACCCAATTACTGGTGAGGAGCAAAGGGTACAATGGAATACAGAAGAAGAAATCCAATTGGGCTTGCAGGCAGCTCCCCAAATGGCGCAGGAATACGGTGGCCTGCACCCGGATCAACGGGCCCAGGAATTGGTTGATCGAGTAGGACAAAAACTGGTGCAATCTACCATTGCTGCCAAAACAGGATATCCTTATGACTTTCACCTCCTGGCCGACAACCAGGTGGTCAATGCCTTTGCTCTTCCGGGTGGTCAATGTTTTATTACAGCTGCTCTTTTTACAAAATTAAAAAATGAAGACCAGTTAGCCGGTGTATTGGGCCATGAAATCGGCCACGTCATCCACCGTCATGGTGCAGAACGCAGTGCCAGCCAGGGCTTTATCCAGGGCCTCATTCAAAGTGTGCTGATTGGTACCGGAGGTGACCAAGCCCTTACTCAAGTGGCCAATATGGTGGGACAATACTCCAGCATGAAATATGGCAGGGATCAGGAATTGGAGTCAGATGATTTTGGTGTGCGCCTTATGGTAGAGGCAGGTTACGATCCACATCAACTGATCGGTGTAATGGACATCCTTGAAGAAGCATCGGGAGGTCAAAAGGTACCTGAGTTCCAAAGCACTCACCCCAGTCCTGAAAACAGAAGGGAGAAAATAAAAGCTGCCATTGATAAATATGCAAAATGATTTGTAAAACCACTTCTGC
>JAGNSQ010000131.1 GCA_017987975.1 Saprospiraceae bacterium | reverse complement strand
TCGCCCTCCAGTTCAATCAATTCAAATTGGTGAAATCCATCGAAGCCCTTCATGTCGAAGGTAAAAGTGATCGACTCACCTTCATGGTACTCTGAGACAAAGTACCGAATGGGACCATGCCCTCCCCTTGAACCTGGCACCAGGCCATTGTCGAGTCGCATGCGGGGCCACATGTCGATAGCCAGCATCTGGTCATTTTGGGTAGCCAGGGTGGACAATAGCAGGCCAATGGAATGCCTGGGTTGGTGGATGATGCGGGTGTGGTGGTTGAGGACTTTCAAAAGAGGGAACTTTTTTAATTATCTAGTAAAAATAACGAATTTGAAAAGAAAACCAAATAAGAATTGGTAAAATAGGCTACTGAATATACTAATCAGAATAATATTTTGCGAATTTTTAACATGGATGTTATAGACTTCGCCTTGTCACCCTGTTGATTACATGTTTAAAATTGAGTTATAAGGATAATGCCTTGTCAGAAAAAAAGGGTTTCAATTTTAATTTTCTTTGATGTTGCAAGTATAAAATGGAATATGGCATTCTAAAACCTACCCCACCACAATCACCCCCATCTCGCCAGCCTTAACACGCAAAACATCGTACACAACCCTTGCCAAAATTTCAATGATAAAAGGTATCTTGGTTTGATCAAAATCAGGAATGTTAAAACTGGCACCTCCAGTGGTGCGGACAAAATCCAAGCCAGCCAAATCACTCCATTTATCACGAAAAAGACTCACCGGTTTGTCGTCAAAATCTTTTGTGCATACTTCAATTTGAAGTCCACCATTTAGACTGGTCAGATAGATGTGACTTCTGTATTTATCCAATTGAATCGTAACCATATTTATTTTATTGTCAGCTAAGCGACCAAGTAAGGTTAACAAAACCTCTCCATCAATATGAAATGGCCTTGGTAAATTTTCAAGTTCTTTTTTGTAAGCCTCTAGCGCTTTAATTTTATGCTGATATTTTATTTCCATCTCCTGATTAAATGCAGTTGGAAATTGTTCCTTCAATTTAGCTGTGTGAATTTTTAAAGCTTTAATCTTCCATTCTATTTCTTTGCCCTTTTCAACTTTCGAGTTTTCCAATTGCCTCAATGCCCACAATTTTGTATTCACCAGCCTCAGGCACTTTTGAAACCAATGGGCACCCTTGTAATTGTTATCGTCCATCAGACAAAGATCCAGTTCTTTTTGTAGCAATTTAGCCTCTGCTTCAAGCTCAGCAATCAGCAACTGTAATTCGGATTTCATAGAAGGCAGAGGTTTGTTTAAGATATTGCAAAATAATACAATTCTTAAATTTAACATGAGTATTCTATGGATTGTATTCTATTTCAAGCCAAAATCTCCTCAATGCAACACTCCATCACCCCAAATACCCCCCCACAGCCTTCGCACATTCCCTACCTTCGGCAATGGCCCACACCACCAGGCTCTGCCCCCTTCGATTGTCGCCACAGGCAAAAATCCGGGGGTGTGAAGTCAGATAATCAGCATCGCTGGCAAGCACATGGCCCGAGGCATTTACCTGAATGCCCCAATGATTGAAATCGCTGACATCCGGTCCTGCAAAGCCGGTGGCTATCAAAACGAGATCACAGGGTAAGACCCTTTCACTACCTGGCACTTCGGTGCTGCGTAGGCGCTTACCTTCTGCACTCAACTCCCAATGGAGGTCGGCTAACAAAACACCGCTTACAGCACCTTTACCATCATCCAAAAATGCCTTGGTTATGGTGGAAAAGAGGCGCTCACAGCCTTCTTCTTGTGAGCTGGAAGTGCGATGAATTTCAGGGTACAAGGGCCAGGGGGTGAAAGCAGGGCGCTCTTCTCCCAGTCGGTGCATGCGTGCGATCTGGGTAACCGACTTGGCTCCCTGACGGATACTGGTGCCAATGCAATCGCTGCCCGTATCGCCACTGCCAATGATCACTACCCTCTTGTTATGGGCATTGATAGGCCTTCCTGCTCTATTGCTTTCTGCTTCGTCTAAGTTGATGACTTCCCTGCCTGCATTGATCTTGTTTTGTTGTTTTAAAAAATCCATGGCAAAGTGCACATTGGCCAGGTGCCTGCCCTCCAGCGGTACATCATTGGGCACCATGGCTCCCGTGGCAAGGATCACAGCATCATATTGATCCAGCAGGTCTTTCATAGATACATTGCCACCCACATGGTAGTGGTACTTAAAGACAATGCCCGAATTTTCCATGATTTGGATGCGTCGATCGATGATGTTTTTTTCCAGTTTAAAATCGGGTATACCATATCGCAGCAGACCTCCTGCGGCATCATCGCGTTCCATCACGGTGACATGATGACCCATGGCATTGAGCTCTTCTGCGGCAGCCAGCCCTGCAGGACCACTGCCGATGATGGCTACTTTTTTGCCACTCCTTCTTTCAGGAACATAGGGTTTTACCCAGCCTTTTTCAAAGGCCAATTCTATGATGTGTTTTTCTATTGCTTCAATGGCTACAGCGGGTCTGTGGATGGCCAGTACGCACGCCGATTCACAGGGAGCCGGACAGATGCGACCTGTAAATTCTGGAAAATTATTGGTAGTCGCCAGTAGGCTATACGCCTCTTGCCAACGCTCGTGATAAACGGCATCGTTGAACTCAGGTATGGCATTGCCCAGCGGACAGGCACTGTGACAAAAAGGAACACCACAGTCCATACAGCGGGCCGATTGTCCGTGTACCTGATCCGCTGTATAGGGTTGATAAAATTCCTGGTAATGACGAATCCTGCTTTGGGGTGCTTCCGCCTCGGGAAGCATCCTACCGATCGTTTTAAAGCCGTGTATTTTTTCGCTTTGCATGCGTGAATCTGCTTATAATGATAAATGCGATTATTTATTGGACTGTGACATTTATTTGGTTTTTTTGGGCAAGGGCTCTTTTGTATTCTTTTGGAAATACTTTAACAAAGTGCTGCAGTTGCTGGTCCCAATCCGACAAGATAAACTGTGCGGTAATACTACCGGTCAACTCCTGGTGTTGTTGGAGCAAGTGCCTCAATACATCCTTGTCGTCGCCTTCGTCCAATGCTTCCAGATCGATGGTTTCTGCATTGACCATGGAGCTAAATTGACCAGAGACATCGTACACATAAGCCTGGCCCCCACTCATGCCGGCCCCAAAATTGCGCCCCACCTCTCCCAGCACAGCCACCGTGCCACCGGTCATGTACTCGCAGCCATGATCACCAAGCCCTTCAACCACTGCTGTGGCCCCGGAGTTGCGCACGGCAAATCTTTCTCCAGCTCTTCCATAAATAAACACTTCTCCGCTGGTAGCACCATACAATACCACATTGCCTACCACGATGTTGGCCTCGGGCTTAAAACCGGCATCAGGAGATGGGTGAACAATGAGTCTGGCTCCTGACAAACCTTTGCCCAAATAATCATTGGCATCGCCTACCAGTCGAAGGGTGAGACCCCGCACACCAAAGGCACCAAAACTCTGGCCGGCTGAGCCATAAAAAGTAAATCGAATGGCATCATCGGGTATGCCTTCACTTTTCCACACCTTGGTCACTTCATTGCTCAGCAGGGTGCCTGTTGCTCTGTCCGTATTTCTGATAGGCCACTGCCCTTCTATTGCCTCTCCATAAAGGATAGCCTTTTTTGCCTTTTCGAGCAGCTGCCAATCAAGCACTCCTTCTAGGCCGTGATCCTGGCTTTCAGATTGATAAGGAGTCTGCCCATCATTTTGATCTGCTTTATAAAGCAGGCGCGATAAATCGATGTGTTGGTATTTCCAGTAATCGAAATTATTTTTTTGTTCCAGGCAATCTACCCTGCCAATCATTTCGTTGACCGTAGCAAAGCCCAGTTCAGCCATGATTTCGCGCAGCTCTTCGGCCAAAAATTGGAAGAGAGTAACTACATAGTCGACCTTGCCGGTAAACTGTTTTCTCAAGTTCTCATCCTGGGTAGCGATGCCCGCCGGACAAGTGTTCAAATGGCATTTGCGCATCATGATACACCCTTCTGTCACCAATGCCGCGGTGGCTACTCCCCATTCTTCGGCTCCAAGTAAGGCGGCAATGGCAAGGTCACGTCCTGTTTTGAGCTGGCCGTCTACCTGCAATGTCACCCTCGGTCTCAACTTGTTTTTTATCAGGGTCTGCTGGGTCTCTGCCAGGCCAAGCTCCCAGGGCAGTCCTGCGTGTTTGATGGATCCCAGAGGCGAGGCACCTGTGCCTCCATCGAAACCCGAAATCAGTACCGCATCGGCTTTGGCTTTAGTAACCCCGGATGCAATGGTACCCACACCTGCCTTACTCACCAGCTTGACAGAGATGCGGGCATTCCGATTGGTATTTTTGAGATCGAAGATGAGCTGGGCCAAATCTTCGATGGAATAAATATCGTGGTGCGGCGGTGGAGAAATAAGGCCTACCCCGGGTGTGGCGTGGCGTGTCTTGCCAATCCATTCATCTACCTTTTCTCCCGGCAGCTGACCACCTTCTCCTGGCTTGGCGCCCTGGGCCATCTTGATCTGGATCTCTTCGGCCTCACTCAGGTACCTGCTTGTAACCCCAAACCGACCACTGGCTACCTGCACTACTTTGGAACGAAAAGATGTGCCGTCTTCCATTAAATCATACCTGCTTTCATCTTCACCACCCTCTCCTGTATTGCTTCTGCCGCCTAGCTTGTTCATGGCAAGGGCAAGGGTGGTGTGGGCTTCCCATGACAGAGAGCCAAAACTCATGGCACCCGTTGCAAATCGGGGATAGATATTTTCTGCTGATTCAACTGCTGATAACGGAATTGATTTTTGACTTTTTTTGAAAAGCAACAGGCTTCTCAATGTACAAGCTTTTTCACCCAGCTGATCGATCAGTGCGCTGTATTTTTTGAACAAGCCGTAATCCCGATTGCGGGTACTCAGCTGCAAGAGGTGGATGGTCTGTGGATTGAACAAATGATAAGCACCTTTACGATTCCACTGCCATTCACCGCCAACGGTCAGGCGATCATTGGGAATGGTCTTGGGGTCAAAGGCCGGTTCATGTTTGACAAGGACTTCTTTGGCAATATCATCGAGCTTGAGCCCGCCAATTTGACTCACCGTGCCGGTAAAATATTTATCCACTACTTCCCGATGGAGGCCCAGGATTTCAAAAAATTGGGCACCCTGGTACGACTGAAAAGTAGAAATGCCCATCTTCGATAATACCTTCAGCAAGCCGGCATTGAGCGCGTCTATATAGTTACGCTGCAATTCTTCGGAACTGAGTGTGGTGTGGCATTGTTTTTCTTCTACCTGGTCATGGATGGTAGCAAAGGCCATGTAGGGATTGATGGCTGTGGCCCCATAAGCGATGAGGCAGGCGGCGTGATGAACTTCCCAAACATCGCCGGCTTCTGCTACGATGCCCACCTCGCCCCGGAGTCCTTTGCGGATGAGGTGATGGTGTACTGCCGAAACCAATAAAAGAGAAGGAATGGGCGCATGCCTTGAATCAATGGCACGATCTTGAAGGACAATGACCCTGAATCCATCATGGACCGCATCTTCGGCATATCGGCAAACGCGGTCGAGGGCATTTTGAAGAGAACCCGGTTTTCCATCAGCCCTGAAGTAACCCTGAATGGTCTTGCTTTGAAAAGTACCCGTGTCAACACTTCGTATTTTTTCCAGGTAATAATTGCTGAGGATGGGATGCCGCAGGATAAAACTATGCGCGGTTATGGGATCTTCATCGAGGATATTGCCATTGGTACCCGCAAAACTGGAGAGCGACATTACCAACTTTTCACGAATGGGATCGATGGGTGGATTGGTTACCTGGGCAAAGCCCTGCTTAAAATAGTGACTCAGGTGTTGCGCATCCCGGCTCAACACTGCCAACGGGGTATCGCTGCCCATCGAGCCAATGGGTTCTTTGCCGGTGAGCGCCATGGGAAGAATGATGTCTTCGATGGCTTCGGTAGTATACCCGAATACTTTCTGGTACTTAAACACCTGTGGGTGGGCCATAGGAGCAAAGCCAATGCGGGGCTCCGCCACCTTGCCCATGGTGATTCTATATTGTTCCAACCATTCTCCATAAGGCTGTTTTGCACTGACCGCTTCTTTGATGGTGTCGTTGTGGAGTATCTCTCCCGCTTCCAGGTCAATGACCAGCATCTTACCGGGACCTAGCCTGCCCTTTTCGATCACGTCTGTATCAGGAAGCGCTAACACACCCGTTTCTGATGCTAAGATCATCCGGCCATCGCGGGTAATGGAATAACGAACTGGTCTAAGGCCATTGCGATCGAGGGTAGCTCCGAGCAATCGGCCATCGCTGAAACAAACGGCAGCAGGGCCATCCCAGGGCTCCATGATACAGGAATGAAATTCATAAAAATGATGGAGTTGCTCATTGATGCCAACATTGTGATCCCAGGCCTCCGGTATCAGCATCATCAGTACATGTGGAAGCGATCTGCCCGATAGCATCAGCATTTCTACCATGTTGTCAAGACTGGCAGAATCCGATTGTTTGCCCGAAACCAGAGGGAGGATCATGTTGATCTCGGTCGGTGTAAAATGGGGTGAAGCAAAATGGGTCTCATTGCTGCGCAACCAGTTGAGATTGCCCTGTAGCGTATTGATTTCTCCATTGTGGGCCAGGTAACGGAAAGGCTGGGCCAGCGACCAGGAGGGAAAAGTATTGGTGGCAAAACGTGAATGAACAATGGCATAAGCACTGGTTAATCTTTTGCTCTGTAAATCGGGATAGTAGCTGCGCAATTGTCCACTGGTCAGCTGTCCCTTGTACACCATAGTGCGACACGAAAGAGAGGCTAAATAAAAGCCGGTTTCGTTTTTTCGTATAACCGCATTTATTGTATGGCTTGCATAGTTGCGCAAAACAAATAACTTTTTTTCAAAGTCGAGCTCATCGGTTAGGGTATCTGGTTTTTGAATAAAAACCTGCTCGATGTCGGGTTCAACGGATAAGGCTGTCACTCCTATATCTTCTCTGTTCACCGGCACCTGTCGGTAACCCAGAATTACGAGTCCCAGCTGTTCAGCTGCTTCAGAAAATAGTTCTTTGCACTCTTCAACGAGGCCCTTTGGAAAAAACACCATGCCGACTCCATACATGGAATCATCTGGAAGTGATATGCCCAGCCTTACACACTCACTCTTCAAAAAAGCATGGGGAATCTGAAATGAAATGCCGGCGCCATCACCGGTGTTGGTTTCACAGCCACAGGCTCCGCGGTGCTCCATGTTTTCTAACACGGTCAACGCATCTGAAATGGTGCTGTGCGACTTTCTGCCATTGATGTGGGCTACAAAACCAATGCCGCAGGCATCTCGCTCATAGCGGGCGTCATAGAGCCCTGGATGAGGCTCCTCATAATAAGTTTGCATTTCTCTTGTTTTTTCTCTTGAAGTATTTTTCTACCCACCGACTTGGGGTGGACAGCTAAAACCGGGCTTAAGATACGAAGTTAATTTACATAACATAAAATTGGTAGAAACAATTTTTACCTCTCATTTGTTCCGTACTTTCACTTATTTGTAAAATATCAGAATATTATTTTGTTCAATAACAGTAAAAATATATGTTTCGAATTTTTATTCTTTTAAATTGTCATATTTTAAAATGAAATATTAAGCATTGAATTGTCAATACTACAAAGAGAACATTTTATGCTTAGGTCCATCCTACCTTGATCTGCCAACCGACAACTAATACCCACGGCAATCAACAAGCCTATTCTTTTTGCCAGGTGAATCTTTTTCAGAGTTAACCAAATAATATTTCATGTCCATGAGAAATTAAGGTAGACTACCTAATATAAAATTCATTTACATCTATTATACCCAATAAATATTGGTTGAATCAAAACACTTTTTTAGAAGTAACAAAGGTCTTAGCTTTGGTTCTTTATTGGAAAAAGGTGGTAAGCCCAGAATAAAGATTTATAATGGCAATCGCTACATTAAAACAATGATTTCCTCAATTTAGATTTCTGCTATTTAAACTATAAAAATGAATTACAAAACAATTATCTACCTGCTCATGATAGCTACCATGATAAGTTGCAACAACACCCCCACATCGGGTCCTGATAGCCAGGTGGATGAATGGTGGAAAGAAGAAATTGTCTACCAGATTTACCCCCGTAGCTTTAAAGATACCAATGGAGATGGTGTGGGAGATTTAAAAGGCATCATTGAAAAACTGGACTACATCCAAAGCCTGGGGGTAACTGCGGTTTGGCTTAATCCCATCTATAGCTCACCCAATGATGACAATGGCTATGATGTAAGTGACTATAGAAAGATCATGA
>JAGNSQ010000130.1 GCA_017987975.1 Saprospiraceae bacterium | reverse complement strand
TTGTTTCCTAATAGGATTCCTACTTTACTCAAACTGTCAGAAACACAGCTTATCTTAGCTCAATATGACGCAGCCATTCTTACCTTAAATGAGATCGTAAGATTAGATGCTCAAAATGCCGAAGCCTACTTTATGCTCGGTACCACCCTTAATGAAATGGGGGAAAAGAAGAGAGCCATTAATGCTTTCCAAACAGCAACGGAATTAGATGCTAAACTGATTGATGCCTGGGTGGGTCTGGGTAATTTGTATGACGAATTGGGCGACAAAACAGCCCTTACTATATTTAAAAACGCTGTAAACATTGCACCTCAAAATCCAACTGTTATCCACGCCCTGGCTTTTCATCTGCAAAATCATGGTCAGGAGCAAGAAGCAATAAGTTTATACCGAAAAGTTACTACCCTTGATCCAAATTACACGGCAGCATATCTCAACTGTGGTATACTTCTAATGGAAAAAGACTCCATAGACAAGGCCTTTGAAATGTTCAATATTATGGTAGGCACAGACCCCAAAGACTGGGCCGGATATCATTACAGGGGTTTGACTTTTATGAAAAAAGGAAAAACTGCTGAAGCCCTGGCTGATTTTAGATCGAGCATCAATCTTAATCCGGAAAACGCAGAAGGATTAACCATGATAAAAAAACTGGAAAAAAAATAAACTAAACTTTCATCCAACGACAAAACCCACAAGTTCGTTTAGCAACTAATAATCCACCTCATGAAAAAAACCCTCTTTTTTTGCTTCATCGTTATTGCTTATGGTGCGGTTGGGCAATCTTCTCATCGATATAAAAATGATTTGGGCTTTAATGTTACATCCCTATTAAGCGAAGTTATTGGCATTGGTAATCAAGGAGATAGCCCTGTTTTTAACATCTCATATCGAAGAAAAGGAACTAAGTCTGCCATAAGAATAAGCGCTCATCTGGGATTTAACAAAGACAATTCAATCAATGAAATTGACTTCTCAGAATTGACACTCAATGAATCAGATTATCGACTTAGAATAGGCTATGAAAAAATATTAGACCTATCTAACAAATTTAAAATGTTGTATGGAATCGATGGTCTGGCACTATTTTCCAGTTCCATCTCCTCTTCTTCCACCGGATTAAAAAACGATGTAACCGAGATCAAATTTGGAGGTGGCCCGGCCTTGAGATTAGAATATAAAATTTCTGATCGGATCAGTCTAATGACAGAATCAACCCTCTACTTTTTAACAGGTTGGAGTGAAGATGTTTTACAGTTGGGTGGACAGCAGCTTGCCAACGAAAGAAACACAACTTTTAATCTGAGCACCCAGATTCCATCTGTTTTATTTCTAAATGTTCATTTCTGATGAAGTTACATTTCCTTTTAGCAATATGTATGCTTTGGTTAACTTCATTGCAGGCACAAATCCAGGAAGATACCACTGAGCAATATCAAAACTTTTGGAAATATGGAAAAGAAGTAGGATTAAACGTAAGTCCCCTGCTTCGAAAATTTATTCCTTTTAACCTAAGCCCAACAAATCCGGTTGAAAATCTATTGGCCCTTAAAACCAAATGGTATGGTGAAAAAAGAGCAGTGATTATCAATTTTGGCATTGATGTAGGTGACAATAATGTCACCAACAATTTATTTCTTAGTCTAGGTTATGAGCGAAGAAGGAACATATCTGAACATTGGAAGTACACTACCGGCTGGGAAGTCAGTTTAATAACACTGAACCCTACAATCAACAACGACGAACCTAGTATTGGCATATCAAAGCCCTACGGCATTGAATACCACTTTCAAGACAATTTCTACATTGCCACGGAAGGCAGATTTTTCGTCGGTTTATTGGATGGGATACAATTTAAGTTATTGGTGCCTAGTTCCGTGTATTTTGGAATGCTTCTGGAATGAACACATGGATGAAAAGATATTACGAACCAAACGAACTATAACAGAGCCACTTTTTGACCAAATAGAAACAAAAATTTGGTGAATAGCGGACAGCAAACGTTAAAATTCTCTCCACCATAAAAATTTAACTATTTTTACCAACGATTTTGGGATTTAGCTCGTTTAATCAATAAAATTTCACCTATGACGAAGACTTTCAAACTGATTCTATTTTCTCTTTTTGCTTTTGGCTTATCATCTTGTACCGATGATGTTACTGAAATAACCGACCAAGGGGCACCAGTTTTAGATGAAACTTATCAATATCAAAACCCTCAACTGCCTGTAGGTCTTACTGCAGCAAATAATATAATCAATTTTGATCCTGCACTGGGGGGGCCCATACTAATTGATAATGGCACAGTTGGCGGTGTTTTCGTTAGTGGTAACACAATTCTCCCCGGTTCATTTTCGGAAATCAACAGGTTTGTCAAGATAACAAATGAAGGTGCAAAGCTGGGCCGAGTGTTATTTTACGATAAAAAATTATCACTCAACAATACCATTGCCTGTGCTTCTTGTCACCATCAGGACAAAGCCTTTGCTGACGGACTAACTGTAAGTCCTGGTTTTGAAGGACGCCAAACTGCCAGGAACAGTATGGCCATTCTCAATCCAATTACACAAAACAATCTTTTTTGGGATTCGAGGTCTCAAAGTATTCATGATCTTTCATTGAGGCCAGTTCAAAATCACATTGAAATGGGCATGGAGGACGTTGACTTTTTATCCAAAAAGTTAGCTGGAACCACCTATTACACCCAGCTTTTCAAAGAAGCATTTGGTGATGGCCAAATTACACCAGATCGTATTTCGGAGGCTTTGTCACAATTTATTGCTTCCATAACTACCTCCCAATCTAAATTTGATAAATTAGTGCGTCAGGAAGGGGTTGCATTTACCGAGCTGGAACAAATGGGGATGAATCTATTCTTCAGTGCCAAAGCCAAGTGTTCATCATGTCATGCAGGAGGTAATTTCAGTGCTCCGGATGGCGTTTTTGATCCTTATGGCGGGGGTGGTAGTTCTGGTGGTGAAGACCTGAGAGGCACCGCAAATATTGGCTTAGACTTGATTCCTGTCGATGCCGGCCTGGGAGAAGGTAAATTTAAAATTCCAAGCTTAAGGAATATCACTTTAACAGGACCTTACATGCACGATGGTAGATTTAAAACCCTTGAACAGGTTTTGGATCATTATACAAACGGCATCAAAGCCACTGCTAGTTTAGATCCTAAGTTTAAAGATGAGGCTGGCAGAGTAAAACCTTTGGCTTTAAGCCCACTTGAAAAGAAAGCAATTATTGCATTTTTGGGCACTTTACAAGATGATTCGTTTACCAAAGATCCCAAATTCAGCACCCCATTTAAAAAATAGGAAAAAAAACGCTCCGAAGAGAAGTTAATATAGGCTTAAGCAAGGATAAAGCTGCATAAAGCTTGCCCAAAAACATTATTTTTGTGCAAAAATTACATGCAGACTAGTGTTAAACTGTATCTTGGCTTAAGCCTATTTCTTTTTATTTCTTGTAAAAAAAACATTCCAACTTCGCCACCAGAAAAAGAGGCCATTTATAGTCAATACGATGCCTTTGATTTTCAGGCTGAAGGGATGAACACCTTTAATACTGAACCTGAAAAATCAAAAACAGCTTTTCTCAAAGCGGCAAAAGCCTACCTGCAAAATAAAATGCCAAAGGATGCCGGAATTTGTCTTGGAAATGTAGCCCATCTTTATGAAGAAAGATTTCAAAATCTGGATTCCGCACTCCTCCTTTCGAAACAATCACTTGATTATGCCCTGGCGTCAAATGATACTTTGAATACAAGCCATGGATATCGTTACACCGGCTTCCTGATGGGTGTCATGGGAAAAGTTGATGAAGGTATCGATCTTATTAAAAAATCTTACCCTTATTATGAAATGATGCGAAACAAAGATGGAATCTATGTTTCTCTATACGATATGGCCAGAGTGTATGGTGAAAATGGCAAAAATGATGAAGCTATTGCCGCACTGAATGAATCTACCAATCATTTTAAGACAAAGACCAACCTTCAACGCATATTTAATAACAATGTCTATGCTTTGAAATTATATCATGCGACCTCTAACAAAACAGAGTATGAGAGAGTACGATCAGAAAATGAAAGTCTAATTCAGACCGGGAAAATAAATCCTGCTCTTCAGCAGAAATATATTGACATGCTAAACATAACCAAATAAAAATGAGTCCTATCAAATTATCAAGCCTCTTTTGGCTCTGTCTTATTTGTGGTATATCTTGCAAGGAAGAGTTGCTCACTAAAAGCAATCAAAAATATAGTTTTTATGTTGGCACCTATACCCAAAAGGAAGGTCATGTTGATGGAAAGGGTAAAGGAATTTATGATGTTACTTTGGATATGGACTCTGCTAAAATAACGATTAACAATATTATTTCTGATTTAGTAAACCCAAGCTTTTTAGTGGCAATTGATTCAACTAATATTCTTGCCGTAAATGAATTAAGTCCGAACACAAAAAGCTTTCCAGGTAGGATAAGCAGGCTTGAAAATTCCAAAGATGGTAGATATCGCAAAGCGCAGGAAGCAGGTACCTATGGAAACTCGCCTTGCCATATTTCTTATTGCCCAGCCACTCGCATGTACGCAGCTGCCAATTATCTGGGAGGTCAATTGATTTATGGCAGTACCAACGAAAAAGGAGAACTGAATAACGATCTCACTGAAATTGTATTTACAGGAAAAAGCACGCATATTAGGCAAGAAGCGTCTCATCTCCATATGACCCACTTCACCAGAGACGGCTCCAGATTGCTGGTAAGCGACTTAGGTTCTGATAAAATATACGTTATGGAAGTTGACACCACGACTAAAAAAATAGGTCCAAAACCTTTATCCATTTTTACTTGCAATCCAGGCAGCGGTCCCAGGCATTTTTGTATGGACCAGGAAGAAAAAATGCTATATATTTTGCAAGAATTATCCAATACGATTGTTAGTTGTACATTTGAAAAATCTACCGGAATAATAAACAAGAAATCCGAAATTGTTACTTTATCCACACCTAAAGTTAATTCAAGCCTGGCTGCACATATAGCCTTGAGTCCAGATGAAAAATTCCTGGTGAGCAGTAATCGAGGCGAAGATAATTTGGCTGTTTTTACAATCAACCAGGGAATTCCTGAAAAACCAGTTTATTATTCAACCGAAGGGAAAACACCCAGGCATTTCACTTTCACCCATGATGGAAAATACCTGATTATTGGAAATCAAGACAGTGATAACCTAACTGTTTACGAATGGCTGACAGGCGGAAAACTCAAAAAAATGTTCAGCACAGGGCTGCCAACACCGGTTTGTCTAGTTGAAAAATAAAACATACAAAACTGTTTTTCAATTGTTTACATATAGTGTAAAATATTTTTTCACATTTTCGTAACATTTTAAAGCCAATGGCGTCATATATCAAACATGCAAACCGAAAATAACCTGTTTAAACAAATTGAAGTGTTCAAAAACAAGCTATTCAGGTATGCTTTGAACATGTTAAAAAACGAACTGGATGCAGAAGATGTCATCCAGGAGTTGCTAATTAGGATTTGGCAACGAAAAGAACAGTTTGATCTGATTGAAAACAAAGAAGCCTGGTGCATGACAGTGACGAGAAATCTTTGTATAGACAAAATCAGGGCTAGAAAACAGAGTTCGCAAGATGTTTCTGAATATCACTTCATCGCGGACCATGGAGCTACACCTGATATTGTTACAGAAGACAGAG
Source organism: Saprospiraceae bacterium (assembly GCA_017987975.1). Classification (GTDB taxonomy): domain Bacteria; phylum Bacteroidota; class Bacteroidia; order Chitinophagales; family Saprospiraceae; genus JADKBO01. Next base: position 2,632 of record JAGNSQ010000130.1, on the reverse strand, counting down.
AAAATCTCAAAATTGTGATGGATGTATTAAATGCATTGCCAGAAAATCAAAAAGAGATTATTCATCTCAGGGACATTGAAGGTTATACGTATAAAGAGATTGCAGATCTGACTGGACTTTCTGAAGACCAGGTAAAGGTAAATCTCTTCAGAGCCCGACAACGACTAAAAGAAAAATTAAAGAACTTTAAATATTAAGAAAACAATGAACAACTTATATATAGATCAATTACTGGAAAAATTTTGGTCAGCCGAGTCAACTGAACAGGAAGAACAAGAATTGAAGAATTATTTTGGGCAAGCTGAAATAGATGAGAGCCATATTTATGCGGCACCCTTTTTTGTAGACTATGTTCAAGACAATGGTGATGCCGGAGACATTACACATGTAGTTATCCAAAAACTCATTCATAAGTATTTCGAAGCAACAACTTCTCAAGAAGAAGAACAACTGATACTTGAGTATTATGCTCAGGATGCGGTACATAATGACCTGAAGTGCTATAGTGGCATTTTTAAATCTTTTCATATCATGAGCAATGTGCAATTTAACAAGCCATTGACAATCAAAAAAAGCCATGCATCAGGATCCCGGATTATCAGCCTTACTTGGATAAAAGTAGCAGCCGCAGCTGTTGTTTTTGTAGTTGGAGGTTTATTTTTGTTTAGATCATTAAACCAAGGACAAACTGAAACTTTAGCCAAGGCAAGATACATAGAACCAGAAAATCCTGAAGAAGCACTTGAAATGACCTTACAGGCTCTTGCTATGGTATCCAGAAAATATAAAAAAGGTGAAGAACAACTGCTTCAAGGAATGAAAACCATGAATAACGCCAAAGGAGCAGGAAATTAATAAACGAAATTATTTAATAAATTAAAAGAGCAATACATACAATGAGAACGGTTATAACCCTACTAGCCTTCGTGATCGCCTATTTACCGGCACAAAGCCAAAACAATGCTATAGATAGATTTTTTAGTGCCTATGAAAACAATGAAAACTTTACGGTTGTTTTTGTAAGCCCTAAAATGTTTGAAATGGTAGCAAAAGCAACCAACGATTCAAAAAATTCAGATATAAAAGAGTTGGTCAAAGATATTAGAGGTTTAAAAATACTCTCCACCAACAAAGATCCACTAAAATATTACAATGAAGCCTCTAAAAAGATACCACTAAACGAATATGAGGTATTAATGACTGTTAAAGATAAGGGAGACAATGTGAAATTTCTTACAAAAGGTAGCGGTGACATCGTCGATGAACTACTGCTATTAGTGGGAGGTAGCAATGATTTTGTATTGATGAGCTTTGTCGGCAAACTGGATCTCAACAAGATCTCAAAACTGGCAAATAAACTTGACATCCAGGGATCAGAACACCTTGACAAATTGAAAGATAAAAAATAGCAAACCTCATTTACGAAGCTTTCTTTCGCTTCATTTAAAATTGATAAAGATGATGAAATCTTTCATTACCCTACTGTTAATTACAGTAATGGGACTGACAAACCATGCCCAGGCTCAACGATGTATAAAACAATTGTTTAAAGATATCAAAAAGGAAGGTTACAGCTTTGCGATCACAGCACCAGCCTGGTTGGTAAAAGCAGGAATTAATGCAGCTGCAGATCACAATTCATTAGAAAAAGACAAAGAAATTTGGTTGTCACTTAAAGATAAAATCAAAGGAGTGAGGTTTCTCATCAATGATAAAAGCAATGAAAAGCAACAGGATATAATGAAACTATTTGCCCAAAATGCGACGAAAGAAAATCTCGAATTATATGCATCTTTTACTGAAGGAAAAGATAGAGTGCAACTCTTTGTGGAAGAAAAAAAAGACAAAATCAAAAACCTGCTTTTTCTAATCAATACAGATAGTGAAAATATCATTTTCCATATTAAAACCGATGTAAGTTTATCTGAATTTGAATCAAAACCATTTTCTTTCCAAAAAAATAAAAAACAATCATGAAAAGGAACATTGTTACAACCTTATTGCTGCTGATTACAGGCCTTTTATTTTCCCAAAATGCAATAGAAAAAGTACTGAGAAAGTATAAAAATGATGAGGGTGTTATCAGTTTAAATTTTACCGGGGATTTGTCAAAGTTTTTAAAAAATGAATGTGGTGATTTAAAAACAAAAATTGAATCTTGTGAAGTCTTGGTTTTTGAAGGCAAATCTGCCGTTAGTACCGAAGATAAGACCAAACTAAGATCTGCCCTAGCTTTAGATAAATATGAGACCTTAATGAATGTTAAGGATAAAAAAGGTAAGATCAACATTCAAGCCATTTCTAATGGAGAATCTCTTAAAAAAGTTTATGCTGAGGTATCTGCAGAGGGCAGGCAAATCTACCTTGTTTTTACCGGCAAACTTTATTTTGAAGAACTCAGTAAACTCAACCTTAATTTTGAGGGAGGTGACGTTTTTAAGGGCTTTTTAGAGTAAATATTTTATACAGAGTCGCCTACTATTGCCGCCAGATTTGCAGGCGAATAGTTAACTGACTTTAAAACTTTACCATCTTCCTTGCGGTAAACCAGATATTCTCCTTCTCTTTCAACAATGTAACTTTCAATGCCCTTTGATTCCAAATAATGGCTTTGTGTTGCCCTCGCCTCTTC
>JAGNSQ010000026.1:26471-31640 GCA_017987975.1 Saprospiraceae bacterium | reverse complement strand
CGGGGCAGATTAGTATCGTGCCAAATTCTCTGGCGCTCACCATCAGTGAAGAAGGAGATTACCTTTACACCCTTACCGTTTCCAATTCAGGTACTTCACCCGCAACCGTTTGGTGGAAGGTAGCCAAGGGCTCTAACTTCCCTTCTGCATGGACCACTCAAACCTGCGATAACAACACCTGTTATGCACCCAACTTCGATGAGTGTCCTGCCACTAAGTCTAATACCATCCCAGCCAACGGAACCTCTACCTTTACCATTCACTTTTATCCCAACGGTGTAGTAGGCAATTCCAAACTGGCCATGCAGCTGTTCAGTGATAAAAGTTTCAAAACCATGGTAGCAGAAACCGATCCGGATGCGGCTGTAGTTGCTGATAAAACCGTAGGTACAAAGTTTGCTTCTCAGGGAGCTGACCTCAAAATTTTCCCCAACCCTGCCGATGACTACTTTATTATCAAAAATGACAACAACGTCTCTAAAGTGGGCATCTTCAACATCCTGGGCAAAGAAATCAAAAGCTTCCGCCACACACCAGGCAACTCTTATGAAATCGATGACCTCAGCAGGGGTATCTACATTGTAAGAATGTTGGATGCAAGAGGTAAAACCTTAAAGTCAATCAGACTTAGCAAAAAATAACAACAAGAACTTTTGTTCTGTTAAAAAAGAGTTTCGGTATTGCAACCATCGAAACTCTTTTTTTATTGTATATACCAAAACCTCTGTATGAAATTCTCTGATTCTACTTTTTGTCCCCGCTTTGTCCGGGTCCTTCTTTTTACTACCTTGTTTTCTTTATCTATGAATGCACAATCCTTTTATGAAATTTCCCTCACGGGCATCGATGGCAAAGCCATCAACTTATCCTCTTTCAAAGGTAAAAACATATTGATTGTCAATGTAGCTTCAGAGTGTGGTTACACTCCTCAATATGAAAGTTTACAGGATTTGTATGAGACTTTTTACGAAAAACTGGTGGTCATAGGCTGCCCATCCAATGATTTTGGTGGTCAGGAGCCCGGCACTCCGGCAGAAATCGTTACCTTTTGTAAAAAGAACTATGGAGTTGGTTTTCCTCTTACTGAAAAATTAGGAATCACCCAAAATACCCACGCCCTTTATCAGTGGCTAACCCAAAAATCAAAAAACCAGGTTTCAGACAACGAGGTTAAGTGGAATTTTACCAAATTCCTAATAGATGAAAATGGCAAACTGTATAAGTCATTCCCTTCGTCCGTAGATCCCCTCGATGAACAAATTATTTCCTGGTTGACAAAATAACGCCCATGTTTTTTAAAACCATTCCCGGCAAAAAGGAGGAAAAAAATAAACTCATCCACCAGGTTACTGAAGACAGAATACCCCACGCCCAACTGTTTATTGGCAGGGAGGGTAGTGCCAATCTTACTTTGGCCATGGCCTTTGTCTCCTATATTTACTGTCAGGATAGGGTAGATGGAGATAGCTGCGGTGTGTGTGCCGCCTGCAAACTGACACACAAACAAATTCATCCGGATGTTCACTTTAGTTTTCCTGTAGTAAAAAGTGAAAGCAAAAAAAGAGAAGACACCACGAGCGACGATTTTTTGCCCCAGTGGAGAAACATCATTCAGCAAAACGCATTTTTTACCTTTTACGACTGGCAGCAAGCCATCCATGCCCAAACCACCAAACCCAACATCAACACCAAGGAGTGTAATGACATCATTCAAAAGCTTTCTTATCAGTCGTTTTCTGATGGCCCAAAGGTGTTGTTGATGTGGATGCCGGAGTTTTTGGGGAAAGAAGGCAACAAGCTCCTAAAACTCATTGAAGAACCCACAGACAATACCTACCTCATTCTTGTGGCCAACGATCAGGATAAAATTCTCAACACCATCTTGTCCCGTTGCCAACTCATGAAATTCCTCCCCTTTCATGAGGAAGAACTCAAAGAATACCTTAGCACTCAAATGTCCTTGCCCGATGAAGCAGCAACCCGCATTGCACGGGCCGCTGAGGGAAATATTGCCAAGGCCGTTGATGGCGCTAAAGGGGCTGATAAAAACCAGTCTTCCATGCTTTTCGACTGGCTCCGTATTTGTTACAAAGGCGACAGTGAAGAAATGACCGGCTTTGTCAATGAAATGGTTGGACTTAGCCTTGACAATCAGGTGCGGTTTTTGGAATACAGCCTCCACTTTTTTGAAACCTATTTGGGCTTTTTATTGACAGATGGAAAAGGCTCTTATATGACAGATGGTGAAAGGAGTGTCGCAGAAAAAATGAAATCCATTATCGACAGGCAAAAAGTTGAAACCATTAGTGCTACCATTAATCAATTGATATTTTTCCTCAACCGAAACGGAAACCACAAAGTAAACTGGATGGCTGACACGATTGTAATGGGAGATATTTTGAGAAATTTAACCCATACTTCCCCAAATAGCCGTATTTTTGCCGATGAAGCGCTTTTGATTACATAGACTTACAATTTAGAAATTATCATAATATAAAATTTCGTTATGGCATGTGCAAGTTGCGGAACAGGGGGGTGCAGTACCGGCGGGTGCCAAAACAAGGGCTTGTGTGCCTCCGGGAGTTGCAATAAAATGAATGCCTATGATTGGCTCTCGGTTTTAGATATTGAAGATCCCATTGAATACCCTTTTGTTGAAGTGAGTTTTAAAAATGGCTCCAGAAAAGACTTTTTTAAAAACCCTAATTTCCTTATCACCGGTGATACTGTTTTGGTAGAAGTGCTGGGCGGGGGCTTTGATATAGGGGTCATTACTTTATCCGGTGACCTGGTAAGGCTTCAAATGAAAAAGAAGTTTACCAATGAAGATAAAATCCACCTTTCTGCCATTAGAAAAGCCAATGAACGTGATCTGGAAAGGTTGGAAAATAAGGTCGACCTTGAACGAAAAACCATGGTGCAAGCCAGGGCCATTGCCCACAGCCTCGGTCTCAACATCAAGATAGGAGATGTTGAGTTTCAAGGCGACATGAAAAAAGCCACCTTCTTTTTTACAGCCAACGGCAGGGTTGATTTCCGTGAACTGGTGAGGGCTTATGCCAAAGAGTTTAAGGTAAAAATTGAGATGCGCCAAATTGGCTCCCGTCAGGAAAGTGCCAGAATTGGGGGCATTGGTAGCTGTGGCAGAGAGCTTTGCTGTTCTACCTGGTTATCTGATTTCAGATCCGTCAATACAACGGCTGCCCGTTACCAAAACATAGCCATCAACCAAACCAAACTTTCCGGACAGTGTGGTAGACTGAAATGTTGCCTCAATTATGAACTTGATACCTATCTCGATGCCTTAAAACATTTTCCTACCCACGCCAATGTAATCAGAACCCAAAAAGGCAATGCCTCTTTGGTAAAAACAGATATTTTTAAAGGCATCATGTATTATGCCTATGATGATATTTCCATGAGAGGTGTTTTCCACCCCCTGGATAAAGAAAAGGTCAAAGAGGTTTTGGCCTTAAATAAAAAAGGAATCTTGCCAGACGACCTCACCGGATATACAGAAATCAAGGACACCCCGAAAGAAATTGGCTTTGCCGATGTTACCGGTGAAATTGAATTGCCAAACAAAAAATCTAAGAAGAAAAAGAAAAAAGCACCGGCAGGAAGAGGCCCGGCAGGTGGAGGCAATACGCCTAGACCAGAAGGTGCGGCACCCAGAGAGAACAGGGGTCCTAAAAACGAAGGTGGTGGAGAAGGCCGTGAAAACAGACCTCCGCGCGCAGAAGGTGGCCCCCAAAGGGAAAATAGAGGTCCAAGACCCGGTCAGGAAAACAGGTCGGGTGGAGACAATCGAAACCCAAGGCCTGATAACAGACCTCAAAGAGAAAACAGGCCACCTAGACCTCCTCAGGAAAACAAAACGCCTCCTGCAGAGGGCGGTCAGGAACAAAAGTCTTCACCCAATCCGGCAAGAGAAAACAAGGGACCAGGTAGAGAAAACAGGCCACCTAGACCCGACAGACAAGGTGGCCGGCCGGCTTCAGATGCCAGCCCGGCGCCAGATGTTCCCCCAATGCCAGATAATGGTGGTCAGGATGGGGTTCCGGCTAAAAACACTAAAAAGAAAAAGTTTTTTAACAGAAACAAAAAGAACAATAATCCTTCATAATGCAATTTGATGTGACCATTATTGGCAGTGGGCCCGGAGGGTATGTAGCTGCTATACGTTGTGCCCAACTGGGAATGAAAACCGCCATCATTGAAAAATACGATGTTTTGGGAGGTACCTGTCTCAATGTTGGCTGCATACCATCTAAAGCCTTGCTCGATTCATCAGAACATTACCACAATGCATCTCATCGTTTTGCAGAACACGGTATTAAACTGTCTTCTCTCAAAGTAGACATGGCCCAAATGGTCAAACGCAAACAGGATGTAGTTGATCAAACCTGCAAAGGCGTTGCTTTTTTGATGAAAAAAAACAAAATTTCTGTTTTTACCGGAGTAGGCAGCTTTGTGGATAAAAACACCATCCGCATCACCAAAAAAGATGGCAGTACAGAAGAAATAACAAGCCACAAAACCATCATAGCCACCGGATCCAAGCCTGTGACCCCAGATTTTATGGGTTACGATAAAAATCGTGTCATTACTTCAACGGAAGCCCTCAACTTATCAGAGGTGCCCTCCAGTATGATTGTGATTGGAGCCGGTGTAATCGGCTTGGAGCTCGGCTCTGTTTTTGCAAGACTGGGCACCAAAATAGAAGTAGTAGAGTACATGGATCGCATCTTGCCCGGCATGGACACAGATTGCGCTAAGGAGCTTCAAAAATCACTGAAGGGCCTCGGCATGGCCTTCCACCTCTCACATGCTGTCAGCGAAGTTAAAGGAGGTAAAAAACAGGTTTCTGTAACCATGAAATCCAATAATGGCGACAATCCTGTAACACTTACCGCTGATTACTGCCTGATTGCCATCGGTCGGAAACCCTACACCTCCGGCCTGGGCCTTGAAAACATTGGTGTAGCTACCGATGAAAAAGGAAGAATCGTGGTTGACGCCCACTTGCAAACGGCTGTGGAAGGTATTTATGCCATTGGTGATGTGATCAAAGGCGCAATGCTGGCCCATAAAGCCGAAGAAGAAGGTGTTTTGGTTGCTGAATGGATGGCGGGTCAAAAACCCCATATCGACTATAATCTGATTCCG
>JAGNSQ010000026.1:18947-26371 GCA_017987975.1 Saprospiraceae bacterium | reverse complement strand
AGGTATTTATGCCATTGGTGATGTGATCAAAGGCGCAATGCTGGCCCATAAAGCCGAAGAAGAAGGTGTTTTGGTTGCTGAATGGATGGCGGGTCAAAAACCCCATATCGACTATAATCTGATTCCGGGAGTAGTATACACCTGGCCGGAACTTTCTTCTGTTGGTAAAACCGAAGAAACCCTCAAGGCCGAAGGCATTCCTTACAAGGTAGGTAAGTTTCCGTTTAAAGCCCTGGGTAGAGCACGGGCCAGCATGGATACAGAAGGCCTGGTAAAAGTGATCGCCCACAAGGATACCGATGAACTTTTGGGTGTACACATGGTTGGACCAAGGGTTGCAGATGTGATCATGGAAGCGGTGGCCTTGATGGAGTTTAGGGCTTCTGCAGAAGACATGGCCCGTATTTGCCATCCCCACCCAACCTATACAGAAGCAGTCAAAGAGGCCGCCCTGGCGGCAACAGACAATAGAGCATTACACGTTTAAAACAATAGATATGAAGTTCGGCGTAGTTGTTTTTCCCGGTTCCAATTGTGATGATGACATGGTCCATGTATTGGGGTCTGTCATGGGCTTTGATGTAGTTAAAATCTGGCACAAAGAAAAATCACTTGATCCCTTTGGTCCCCTCGATGGAATCGTACTCCCGGGAGGTTTTTCTTATGGCGACTACCTGCGATCAGGGGCCATTGCCCGCTTTTCTGATATCATGCCAGAGGTAGTACGTTTTGCCAATAACGGAGGCCTGGTTTGGGGCATTTGTAATGGCTTTCAAATCCTTTGTGAGGCTGGACTTCTTCCTGGTGTGTTGCTTCCCAATGAAGATAAAAAATTCATTTGCAAAAACGTCTACCTGCAAACGGTCAACTACAATACCGCCATCACCTCTTCGATAGCAGAAGGACAAATCCTTAAAATTCCCATTGCCCACGCTGATGGTCGATACTTTATTCCAGAAAACGAGGTAAATGCACTCTGGGACAACGAACAGGTCTTGTTTAGGTATTGCGATGAAAACGGACAGCTGACCGATGAATCCAATGTCAACGGCTCCTTGTATCACATCGCCGGTGTATGCAACAAAAACAAAAATGTTTTTGGTATGATGCCACACCCTGAGAGAGCGGCAGAAGACGCCCTGGGCAATACAGATGGTCACCTGCTTTTTGAGGCTTTGTTGGGCGTTCATAGTTAGTAGCTCCATTCATCTGATCGGAACTACCCTCTTCCTTATCCATAGTTGGTAAAAAAAAGAAAGGCTGCGGAAATCCGCAGCCCCTCTAAAGCTTAATCAGCAAGCTTTGATTGGATATTATCTTACTACCTGTACTTTTTTGCCTGCAATGTACTTGCCATTGCTCAATTGTACCATATAGCTGCCTGCCAACCAGTTGCTGGCATCGATGCTGATGTTATCAGAACTGTTGAATTGCTGCGTAAACACCATTTTGCCGGTGCGGTCGTATACCTTTACTGAAGTAGCTCCTTTGAGATCGCTGTTTTTGATATCAACATTGATTCTGGATGCTGTTGGGTTAGGGAAGATGGCAATGGCGCTATCGTCCAACAAGTTGTAGGTGGAGTTAGGCTCTGCAAATCCATACTCTCCGGTATCTGATTTGAAGTCTATTTTATAAGTGCCACCAACCGTTACAATGTTTGGACCATCCTGTGTTCCCACTCCCGTTGGGAAGTCAGCGGATCCCCAGTTGGTCGCCCATGCTGCTTCAGCGCGGAATTTAACACCGTCATCACTAGCACCTCCGTGCGTGCTTACAGTTACGCTTTCATGCGTCCAGTGATTGCCGTCGTTAGGATCCTTGGTCAGGTATGCGTCTTTGCTGTCATCCGTTCCCGGCCACTCGCCAAATGGTCCTGATTTACCCACCAAACTGATTTTGTCAAATTCTACTACCGCTTCAAAATTGTATTCACCTGTCAAAGTATTGAATGTTACCTTGTAGTCTCCTGCCGGAATAGGAATATTGGCTCCATCCTGCTCTGCTATGCCTGAAGGGAAGTCTCCTGAACCCCAGTTAACAGCCCAGTCATTGTCCGCTCTGAACTTCGCTTCTCCATCTACCAACTCAATTCTAAGTCTCCAAATGGTTGGGTCTGTTTCGTCTTTGATCATGTCTGTGTCTGTATCCCAGCCGCCTGGAGTAGCATCACCAATGATACCAACAGTTGCATAAGGTCTGATGATGGTAAAGGAATAAACCAACGTCTTGGCATTAAATACAATTTGGTATTTACCCGCTTCTGGTACCACGATGTTGGGACCACCTGCTACCGCGGTATCTGTAGGAAAGTCTACACCGCCCCAGTTGATATCCCATGCATTGTTGGCTCTGAATTTGATTTCTCCTTCTGTTAAGTCAATTCTTGCCTTCCAAAGGTCACCATTGTTTTGGTCGCGTGCCAGTTCTGAGTCTGTATCCCAACCTCCTGGTGTGGCGGTACCGATAACGCTGATGCTTTGGTATTCTTTGATTTCTTCAAAGGCATAGGCTCCTGTGCTTCTGTCGAAAGAGATTAAATACTTGCCCGCTTGGGTAATAGGAATATTGGGTCCATCTTGGGTACCAATGCCTGCCGGGAAGTCACTTCCACCCCAATTGATAGCCCAGTCGTTGTTTCTTCTGAATTTCGCTTCTCCTGCTACCAGGTTAAGGGTAATGAAATACTTGTTGGTATCTCCTTCTACCTCGTACATATCGGTGTCTGCATCCCAGCCACTTGGTGTGGCAGAACCAATGATACCTACGTCAGAGAAAACTTTGAAGTTATAGGCTCCTGTTGATGTATTAAAGGTCACGTTGTAGTCACCATACAATACAGGAACGTTGGGTCCGTCTTGTATACCAATACCCGCTGGAAAATCTTTTGCTCCCCAGTTGACCGTCCATGCATTGTCTGCCCTGAACTTGGCTTCACCGTTGTTAAGTGTTATGTCTAAAGAATATTGAGTTGGATCAAGGGTGTCTTGGACCATGTCTGTATCGGCATCCCAGCCACCTGGTGTAGCAGAACCAATGATACCAATGGTTTCAAATGGCTTGATTTCTGTAAAGCTATAGGCAAATGTGCCTGTGTTGAAGTTTACAAGGTATTTTCCGGCTGTTGGTACTGCTATGTTTGCACCTCCTGCAACACCTGTGCCTGCAGGAAAGTCTGTACCTCCCCAGTTGACGGCCCAATCTTTATTCGCTCTGAATTTGATTTCACCTACAATCAGGTCAACAAAACCCTTCCATACTGCTGGGTCATTGGCATCTCTTGTAAGGTCAGTATCGGCATCCCAGCCACCTGGTGTAGCAGAACCGATTACCCCAATAGACTGAAAATCAACTGCTTGCTCAAAAGCATACGCGCCTGTACTTTTGTCAAATGTTACGGTATATTTTCCTGCACTGGCAATTGGAATGTTCGGTCCATTTTGGGTACCAATTCCTGTTGGAAAGTCTGTGGCTCCCCAGTTAATATCCCAACTGTTGTTTTGTCTGAATTTAACCTCTCCTGTTGCCAGTTCAATTTCAATAAAATACTTGTTGCTGTCTGTCTGATCAATGTACATTGCTGTTTCATTGTCCCAGCCTCCGGGTGTTGCCGACCCGATAATGCCGATGTCTGAGTCTACATCAAAGTAGTAGGCTCCTGTTGAAGAATTAAAGGTAACGGTGTAGTCTCCCGCAACCACTTTCATGTTGGGTCCATTTTGGGTGGCTGTGCCTGATGGAAAATCAGATGACCCCCAGTTAATATCCCATGCATCGTTGGCCCTGAACTTAGCCTCACCATCCGTTAATTTGATGGTCAGTGTCCATACATTAGGGTCGTTGGCATCCTGCACCATGCTTGTATCGCTGTCCCATCCACCAGGTGTGGCGGTACCGATGATACCCACGGTATTGATCTGACCAAAAATGGCCATCGACACCAACATCATGAAAGAAAACAAATGTAGCCGTAATTTCATTGGTTTAATTTTTTGTGAAAAAATAGTTATTGTTACTGCGACACAAAGTAAGTTATTTTTTTAATTTTACAGAATAAATTTATTAAAAAATATACTTCTATGAGAAGCCAAAATTTCAAATCGAAGGGCCATTTCTTATTATTGTTTTTTGCAATTTTAGTCAGCCAAATAATATTTGGACAACGGGTTGTCAAGGGGGTTGTAACAGATGCAACTTCCAGCGAGCCCCTGATTGGAGCAAATATTGTTTTGAAAGAAAATCCAGCTCATGGTACCGTTACCGATTTTGACGGTGCCTTTACGCTTGAATTGGGCCCACAAACCAAAATGATTGTAGTCAGTTATACCGGCTACACCCAACAGGAAATTGATGTAACATCTCTTTCCTCGATCAATGTCGCTCTGATGGCCGGCCAGGTCCTTGAGGATGTAATTGTTATCGGCTATGGCACAGTAAAAAGAGATGATGCCACTGGTGCCATCCAGGCGGTTACCTCAGAAAAATTCAATCGGGGTGCCATCACAGGTGCCCAGGAGTTGATCGCCGGTAAGGTGGCCGGGGTAAGCATTACTACCGAAGGAAGCCCGGGCGCTGGTTCAAAAATCAGGATTCGGGGAGAATCTTCTCTTTCTGCCACTAACGATCCTTTGATTGTGGTAGACGGCATCCCTCTCGACAATGGAGGGGTCTCCGGGAGCAGAAATCCACTCAACATCATCAACCCCAACGATATTGCCGCTATGAGCGTCCTCAAAGATGCTTCTGCCACCGCCATTTATGGCAATAGAGCAGCTGGTGGGGTTATCCTTATTACCACCAAAAAGGGTTCCGTTGGCAGCAAACTCTCGTTGAGTTACAATGGCAACTTTTCGGTAGGTACCAAATACAATAAGGTAGATGTTCTTACCGCTGATGAGTATCGCAGTTTTATCAACACTAAATACAATTACGATCCTTCCAAACCCATTGATCAACAGCACGCTGCCATCCAGCTCCTAGGCGCTGACAATGTTGACTGGCAAGAGTTGATTTACCAAAATGCAACTGGTATGGACCACAACATAGGTCTTTCAGGAGCCGTCAAACAGTTTCCTTATCGTTTGTCTGTTGGATATACCGATAAAAATGGTTTGTTGAAAACGGATAACTTCAAACGATATACCACCGCCATCAACATCAACCCCGGCTTTTTAGACAATGCGTTACAAGTGAATCTCCACTTCAAGGCAATGCTCAATAAAAACCATTTTGCCGACCGTGGAGCAATTGGCAACTCACTCAACTTCGACCCTACCAGGGGTCCGTATGATGCCACTTCCAGATATGCCGGCTATACTGCATGGACTGTTCCTGCCAACGGTAACCCCAACCCCATTGCGCCTACCAATCCGGTAGCCCTGCTTGAAATGAGAGACGACAATTCAACCGTCAACCAATACATTGCCAATGCAAGTTTTGACTACCGCATGTGGTTTCTCAAAGACCTTCGCCTCAATCTTTCGTTAGGTCACGATCAGGCGAAGGGGGAAGGCACGGTAGTTGTTCCCAATACAGCCGCCTTTGCCTTTGATGCCATCAATGGAGGAGGTGTAAATAACTTTTACACTCAAACCAAAAAGAACACCATCTTAGAATCTTACCTGAACTACAAAAAAGACAGTGGTAACCATTCCTTTGACCTCATGGGAGGATATTCATGGCAGCGTTTTTTTGTTGAAAACTATTACAAAAACACCGACACCGCTGGAACTCCTGCTGAAACATCTGAAAACAGAGATCCGGCCGAATACTTCCTGGTCTCCTTGTTCTCCAGGTTGAACTATGATTACAATGACCGGTATTTTTTAACGCTGTCTTTGCGAAGAGACGGAACCTCAAGATTCTCACCTGACGCACGTTGGGGCTTTTTCCCGGCTGCGGCCCTCGCTGTTAAATTAATCGACAACGACAACAACTTCCTCAATAGCGTTAAATTAAGAACCGGGTGGGGTGTTACCGGTCAACAGGATATCGGCGATTACTATGCCTATCTGGCCCGCTATCAGGTGGGTACGCCTAATGCTCAATATCAGTTTGGCAATGAGTTTGTAACCACACTCAGACCCAACGGTTATGATGCCAACATCAAATGGGAGGAAACATCCACTTACAATCTGGCTGTAGACTTTTCTTTGATTAAAAACAAGTTGTCCGGATCTGTTGATATTTATCACAAACTCACCAAAGATCTGCTCAACAGAATTCCTGTTCCTGCCGGCACCAACCTGACCAACTTCATTACCACCAATGTGGGTAATATGGAAAACAAGGGCATTGAAGTAATTCTAAACACAACACCTACATCCTGGCTTGATCTTTCTGTCAACGTCACACACAACCAGCCCAAGATTACCAAATTGACGGCTGTAGATGACCCTACTTACAAAGGTATTGCCACGGGTGGTATTGCCGGTGGCGTAGGTAGTAACATCCAAATTCACTCAGTGGGTTATGCTCCAAGTTCATTTTACGTTTACAAACAAAAATACGAAAAAGGAGTTCTCCTTGAAGGTCAATATGAGGATGTCAACGGCGATGGCATCGTCAATAGCTCTGACTTTTATCACTACAAAAGCCCCAACCCATATTTAACCATGGGTTTAACCGGATCCATCCACATCAAAAACTTTGACCTGAGTTTTGCAGGAAGAGCCAATCTGGGTAACTACGTTTACAACAACGTTCAAACCGATATGGGATATCAAGCCCGGGCCTTTGCCTCAAACGCGGTTTTATGGAACATCCACCAAGCTGCCCTTGATAACAACGTAGTAGACCAAAGTAAACTTACATTTAGCGACCACTATGTCAGGGATGCTTCGTTTTTCAGAATGGACCACATCACCCTTGCCTACAACTTCGAAAAGGTATTCAATGGTCTTAGGGTGTACACAACGGTACAAAATCCTATTGTGGTTACCAAGTACGACGGTCTGGATCCTGAAATAGGCAATGGCATAGACAATAACATTTATCCCAGACCAAGGACCTTCCTGGCCGGTGTATCTGTTAATTTTTAAACTTTAGAAAAAGACACAAATCATGAAAAAATCATCGATTTTAAGCCTGATTACTATATGTACACTTGTTTTTTCTTCCTGTTTTAACGATCTTGATACCGTTCCTTTGGATCAGGATGTGTTTACAGCAGATGCGGTGTACAAAGATGCCTCTTCTTACCGAAAGGTATTGGCCAAAGTATATGCCGGTTTTGCGGTGTCCGGTCAACAAGGGGCTGCCGGTCAACCTGATATTGAAGGCATCGACGAAGGCTTCGGACAATACCTCAGGGGCTTCTGGTACCACCAGGAACTGACTACAGATGAGGCTGTGATAGGCTGGAATGACCAAACCATCAAAGACTTCCACAACCAGACATGGACAGAGACTGACGGTTTTATTTA
>JAGNSQ010000026.1:0-18847 GCA_017987975.1 Saprospiraceae bacterium | reverse complement strand
GACAATACCTCAGGGGCTTCTGGTACCACCAGGAACTGACTACAGATGAGGCTGTGATAGGCTGGAATGACCAAACCATCAAAGACTTCCACAACCAGACATGGACAGAGACTGACGGTTTTATTTACGCATTTTATAGCCGTATTTTCTATCAAATCTCTCTGTGCAATGAGTTTATCAGAGAAACCTCTGATGAAAAATTGAGCTCAAGAGGTGCCGATGAAGCTCTCAAAACCCAGGTAAGGACCTTTAGGGCAGAGGCAAGGTTTCTGCGCGCTCTTAGTTACTGGCACGCATTAGATATGTTTAGAAACGTACCTTTTGTCACCGAAAACGATAAGGTGGGTTCTTTCTTTCCTACCCAAACCAATGCAACCGACCTGGCTGCCTATATCGAGTCAGAATTATTGGCCATCGAAAACGAAATTGCAGCGCCAAAAGGAAATGAATATGGTCGTGCAGACAGAGCCGCTGTATGGACTCTTTTGGCTAAACTATACCTCAACCATGAGGTATATACCGGCCAGAAAAAATACACGGAGTGTACTGCTGTTTGTCAAAAAATTATTAACTCTGGATATTCGCTGGATCCTAATTACAAAAACTTGTTTTTGTCTGACAATCATACTTCTCCTGAAATTATTTTTCCGGTTACTTATGACGGAATCAACACCCGTACCTGGGGAGGCACCACCTTTATCATACGTGCCGGCATTGGGGGTTCAATGGACCCTGCTGCTTCTGGTGTAGCCAGTGGCTGGGGAGGCTCACGTACCACAAGGCAGTTGGTTGAAAAATTCCCTGCCGACCTTACTGGAATTGTAACGGAATTTAATCCGGGCGAAACCGTGAAATACAAAAAAATGTACGTTCCCGGCTCTCACCAGAATTTTGACGCCACAGATACTGACAATTCATTGTCTGAAGGGGTTAAAAATAGCAGTATTTATGAAGGCCATCTTTATTTCGCCACTGCCAATACCGAACTATACTTTACCACCATTTCTTCAAATACCGCTCCTAAACTGGGTGATAACAATGCAGATGGAACACTCGAAACAGGTGGAGCTAAAATTATCGTTCCGGAAGCAGGCTTGCATTATATTCGCGTTGATAATAAAACCAAAACATACACCATTCAAAAAACTCAATGGTTTGTTTCCGGTAGCGCTACCGGTGGCACTGATGTAGCGATGGCCTGGGATGCTAAAACCCGTACCGTCAAAGCGACCCTTGATCTAGGATCCGGCAGTTTTGTTTTCAAAAACAATCGTGGTGATTTGTTGGGCGACAAAGACGGTAATGCCATTCTCACTTCTAACGCCAACGCAATCACGGTTGGTAAACCTGGTGGACACGAACTCTTCCTCGATGTTGACAAGCCAGACTACACGTATTCTGATCGACTTACTGGCTTCGACAGAAGACCTATGTTTTACACCACAGGTCAAAATCTGGACATCAACGACTTGTCTATCTTCACGGATGGCATTGCTGTTAATAAGTTTAAAAACGTAACTTCTACCGGAGCTCCCGGCAAAGATTCTGACTTCCCAGACACAGACTTCCCAATGTTTAGACTTGCCGATGTTTATCTCATGGCAGCAGAAGCCATCATGAGAGCCAATGGCGACAAAAACCAGGCAGTTGCCTATGTGAATGCTGTCAGAGAACGTGCCTATTCCGGTAAGGTAGGTAACATTACGGCAGCTGAACTTACCTACGAGTATCTTTTGGACGAAAGAGCAAGAGAGCTTTATTGGGAAGGTCACCGCAGAACCGATCTGGTTAGATTTGGTCAATTCAGTGATGGCAGCTACCTGTGGCAATGGAAGGGCGGAGTTAAAGATGGTAAAACGGTAGCACCAACCTACAATGTCTTCCCTATCCCATCGGCCGACCTTGGCGCTAATCCAAACTTAAAACAAAACGAAGGATACTAACCTTCACGGGGGCGGCAGATTGTCGCCCCTTTTTTTTGTGTTCTCATTTAGGGTTTAGATGCCAGCCACCTTATCGCATTATAAACAGCCTGGTGGCCAATAGTAGCGTGGTTTTCTGACGGCAAATAATCAAAATAAAATCGGGTATCCTGAGGCTTGTTGGCTTTTATTTTTTCTGCCAACAAATTAACATCTACTTCCATAACATGGGGTTCCTCACAAGGTGCCAATCCTTCTTGACCAACAGCCAGATATATATTTGCCTTGACTTGATTCAACTCCAACGCCTCTCTTTTTAAGATTGATCCGTTATCCCACCATACGCTCGGACTCACTATGATGTAATTGTCAAAAAGTGATGGCCTGGTCATCACCACTTCAGTTGCCAAAAGTCCGGCCAGTGACTGACCAATCAAATAACTTGGCCCCGCTACCTGATAACGATTCCTTACAAGAGCTACAACTTCCTTTTCAATAAATTCTATGAATCTTGTCGCTCCTCCGCTACTTGGAAAGTTTTTCTTTTCATAGGCTTGTGATGTTGGAAAAGTCATATCTCTTTTCCTGTCAGTATTTGCAATGCCCACTACAATGACGGGGGGTAGCTGTTGGATCCAGGGAAAGGTGACGTATTGAACCAAGCCGGAAGTATGGATAAAGTCTTCATCCAATCCTCCATCCAGCAAATAGACCACACCGTAGTTTTTTGCTTCTTCTTTTTTGAATTCCGGTGGTAGATAAATGTTGATTTGCCGGGATTCAGCCATAATTTTTGAATCTATCCGTAAATTCTCTCCAATGGCAATGGGTGTGCTTTCCTGCACTTCTATTTGTGCATTCAAACTAAGAGTTACCAAAATAAACACTCCCATCAAACCTGACTTACAATGCATCATTCTTTCACTTCATATGTTTTATTATCTGCCCCCACTCCGGTTATGGTAAGTTTTTTCCAACCCCTGGGCAGTGAACCGGGCTTTTGTTCAACTCCTTTGTCGGTAATGTTCAGTCCCCCGAAACCATTGATTACTGCCTGCAACATACCGCCTGCACCCGTAGCAAAGTAGGGGTTGGTACCGCCTGCGGTTTCTGATATTACACCAAATGGAGGAACTTCATTGGGCTTGTAACTGGATGCAAAAATTTTTGCCGCCTTTTCGTATTCACCCAGTCGGCAATACAACACCGCCAGAATCGCAGCCCCCATGGCAGGGCCTTCTTTTGAATATCGTGGCAAATAATACTCCAGGTCCTGCTTTATCTTTTTAGGATCTGAAACAAGGGTCAATGGATAAGACAATAAATTGGCATCGGCTTGTTTGATTTCCACGCCATCATAGGTGGCATTTTCTCTGGTGGTTCCGTCAGGAAACGTGAGTATCGGAATGTTGTCTGCCACATGGGACCAATCGGCATTAGGTACAAGGCCCAACTCCAAAGCCGCTTGGCTGGCATATCTCAAAGAGGTAATGGCCATGCCATTGGTAAAAGCATTGTTGTCTATGTTCTCCTGCCACTCATTGGCTCCGATTACATTGTTGATGTCATACCTTCCCGGTCCATTTCTTTCCACCCTACTCGCCCAAAAATCGGCCACTTCTTTTAATACGGGCCAGCCTCTTTCTTTAAGCCAGGTCTTGTCTTTTGTCACCTGATAATATTTCCAGAATGCCCAACCAACACACCCGGTTATGTGGTGTTGAAAGGGTCCGGTAAGCGCCCAAACAGGTGTGTCTTCACTGCCCTCCGCTGATGACTCCCAGGGAAACATAGCACCTTTATACCCATGCGAAAATGCATTCTTTTTGGCTGCTTCCAATCTTTGGAATCTGTATTCAAGAAAAGACCTGGCCATCTCTGGCTGCATTAACAACATGGGTGGATACATCCACAGTTCGGTATCCCAAAACACGTGACCGTTGTAACCCAGTCCGGATAAGCCCATCGGACTCAGACTATAGGCAGTGCCCTCTCTTGAAAAGGAATAAAGATGGTAGAGGGCAAATCGGATGTCGCGGGTTACGCCTGTGTTACCTTCTACCGTCACATTGCTTTTCCAAATTTCTTTCCATGCTTCAAGGTGCCTTTTCAACAATCGCTCCCTGCCTTCCAATGCGGCAAAGATGGTAAGCCTCTCGGCCTCGTTGTGGGGATCATCATATTGATTGCTGGCACAGCTGGAGGCCACAATGGTAAACGTATATACTTCTCCTGCTTTTAGCTGTTTGGTAAATTTGGCAAGGTGCATGTTGTAATCCCAATCTTCATGCACAACCCTGGGCTCCTTTCCGTGGCCTTCTTCAAAAATAAATGAATTGCTGGCTGCTAAACGAAGTTTGCCAGACGGACTTTTACCCACCGAAGTGAGCAGTCGGATCAGGGCATGCGGTCGGTCTATTTCTGCATAATAATTTCTCACATCTGTCAAATGAACCGGTGCTTCTATTACACTCATTGGGGTTATGACTATGTCTTTTTTAGCTGTAATGGTCATGGTGGCCATAGCAGTATACGGCAGATGGCGAAGCGACATCATTGTGGTGCTTACCTCTGCTTTATCTTCTATGGTAAATCGGGTGGTGAGCTGTGCCGTTTCCATGTCAAGGCTCTGTACATAGTTTTGCACATTGCCAGCCCCTATTCTACGACCGTCAATATCCAGATTCATATTGAGGTGGTTAAATCCTTTTAAAATGTTGGAAACACGACCTCTTTGATAATAGTCGTAGGCACCATTTAATACCACGTCCTTTACCTTGAGGGGCTCTGCGGAAGAAACAATGCCTGTTACCCCATTGGCCAATGTTACTCCATAATAATTAGCCGGATCAATACTGCTTGTTTCCACCTTCCATGCGGCCCTGTCCTGTGCAAATAGGCTACGTGAAATCAGTACGCCGATCAGGAGAAAAAATATCTTGCTGTGTTTCATTTCTTTTTTGATTTATACATCCTTTGTAAAAATAGGTAAGACTTCGCAACAAATAATTTAAATATTACAAAGGCCCAAAAATGATTTCTCTTTTTTGAGCCTTTGGCAAGCTTTTAGCATGGGTTTGATACCCCCACGGGAATACCTGCTCAGTACCCCGTAATAATTTCATGAACGGGGGGAGAATATTTTTTCTTCTCCCCTTTTTTTATTTTATTTGGTTGATGTTACGCTGTTGATGATGTCTATGGCGTCCGACTCTGCAACCCCGTCTTCATCATAAAAAGTAATGAGCATCATAAAGTTGGTCTGGCTATTAGGATCTATCATACCTGCCAGCATCACACGAAGGCCGTCTTTAAAACCCTCTACATAAAAACCATCAAGTCCATCGCCCTGAATGATGTGCGCTGCATCAACTTCTTGCATATCTATACTCAAAGCCGCTTCAGCTACGGCCTCGTCCATTTCTTCTGCCGTGATATCGCCTTCAAAAATAAACATGTACATGCCCATGCCCTGGCCTTTCATTTCAAATTCTTCATTGGAGTTTTTAACTACCTTAAAGTCGTTGGGTACCGTAACTTCAAGTCCGTAATATTTCCATTCATACGTTTGTTGTGCTAATAGAGCTGAACTCGACAAAGCAATGATCAGGGTAAGTAAGACAAAAAATCTTTTCATGTTTTAATGGTTTTGAATGTTTTCGTTGGTTTTGTTGTTGATGGATTCGTTCCATCTCCCTATTTTGGCGTAATAATAACAATATTATAATTACTAGTGGGGTTCTTGCCATATTTTATTTGCTTCATTATCATTAGATTTGGTGTTGTCAAAATTTTATACTTTTGATCTAAGTTTTTTCGATTATACATGAGTGAAAATTGGGATTTAAATAAAAAAACACGTCCTGTTGAAGTCCTTCAACAAGAGTATTGTGTTCTGGTTGGCCTGGTTACGCAAGATCAGACAGAATCTCTCGTGCGTGAGTATCTTGATGAGCTTGAGTTTTTGGCACAGACCGCTGGTGCTGAAACGCTCAAAACCTTTGTTCAAAAACAAAACCCCGACCCCAGAACCTTTATCGGCAAGGGCAAGATGGAAGAAATTGCTCGATACATCAGTGACCATCCACAAATTACCCTGGCTGTTTTTGACGACGATTTGTCGGGCAAGCAGATCAACATCCTGGAGGAAAACCTCAAGGTGAAAATTGTTGACCGCAGCACCCTTATCCTCGACATTTTTGCCAGCAGGGCTCAAACCGCTCAGGCTAAAACACAGGTGGAACTGGCACAAACGCAATACTTACTGCCCAGGCTCAGGGGCATGTGGACCCACCTCGAAAGGCAAAAAGGGGGGATCGGTATGCGTGGGCCCGGTGAACAGGAAATTGAAACCGACCGCCGTATTGTTAGAGATAAAATTGCCCTCCTCAAAGAAAGGCTGGCCAAAATTGACAAACAATCGCAAACACAGCGCAAGACACGTGGCGAGCTGATCCGGGTAGCCCTGGTGGGCTATACCAATGTGGGTAAATCTACTTTGATGAACGTACTCAGTAAGTCTGAGGTTCTGGCAGAAAATAAATTATTTGCCACGCTGGATACTACAGTGAGAAAGGTAGTGATTGGCAGCATGCCCTTCCTGCTTTCAGATACCGTTGGTTTTATTCGTAAACTTCCACACCACCTAATAGAAAGTTTTAAAAGCACCCTTGACGAAGTGGTGGAAAGCGACATCCTGATTCATGTTGTCGATCTAGCCCACCCGCAGTTTATGGACCACATTCGCACCGTACACAATACCCTCAAAGAGCTAAATGCCGATAACAAACCCACCTTGCTGGTTTTTAACAAAGTGGACCTGTACCGCGACAAAAACTTCGACAAATACCTCGATGAAAACACGCAGAAGGAAATCATGGACGAACTGAAGTCCAACTTGAAGCACAACTTTGAACACGATAACATCTTCATTTCGGCAGTGACCAAAGAAAACATTGCAGAACTGCGCAACAAAATGAAGGATATGATAGAAATTCAATACACCATCAGATACCCTTATAGACCCAAAGGCTGGGACACAGAATACAATGGAGAACTGGAATAAGTATGCGCGTTTATTGTTAAACTATTGCCTGTCTGTAAAAGAAGGTGATAAGGTGTTGGTTTCTACTACCTTTTTGGCAGAACCCCTGGCCAGAGAACTATACAAAGAAGCTTGTTCTCTTGGAGCGCAAATAGAATTTTCTTTCGGTTTTGAGGGCATGGGCGCTCTGTACATGCAACACGCCAAAGACAGCCTGTTGGATTGTGTTTCTCCTTTTCAGGATCTGGCTATCAAAACCTTTGATGCCTATCTTGTGATTAGAGCTCCCTATAATGTCAAAGAAGATCAGGATTTTGATCCTCAACGGCAAAAAAGAAAGCTGGCGGCCGGAGCAGAACTAAATACCATTTACTTCGACAGGACCGGGTCTGGTGCCATGCGTAGAAACCTGTGTCAATTTCCAACCCTGGCGGCTGCGCAAGAGGCTGAAATGAGTCTGGAGGAATACACAGCCTTTATTATGCATGCCTGTAAACTCGATGCCGACGATGCCATCATGGCGTGGACTGCCTTGGGAGCCGGCCAACAACACCTGGTAGACTACCTCAACCGCTGTTCGACCATTACTTATAGAAACGCAAAGAGCGACATCTCTTTTTCGGTGAAAGACAGAATATGGATCAACTCAGATGGCAAGGCCAACATGCCTTCAGGAGAGGTTTATACCGGGCCAATAGAAGACAGTGTAAATGGTCACATTCATTTTGATGTGCCTTCTATTTACCAGGGAAAAGAAGTCAAAGGCATCACTTTGGAAGTTAAAGACGGATGGGTGGTAAGTTGGCAAGCCGAACAAGGGGCTGATTTGCTGGATCGCATCTTTGATATTGAAGGGGCCCGTCGTTTTGGCGAAGTGGCGGTTGGTACCAACTATGACATTACCCGAAGCACTAAAAACATTTTGTTTGATGAAAAAATAGGTGGAACCATCCACATGGCCATCGGGCAAAGTTACAAACAGACTGGTGGTCTCAACCAGTCTGCCATTCACTGGGATATGATCGCAGACATGAAGGAAGGAGAAATTATTGCAGATGGTAATCGTATTTATGATAAGGGTGTGTTTATAATTTAAAATCTTAGTATGTATCAGCCAAATAAAGAGAGGTACGAAAAAATGAACTACCGCCGTTGTGGAAACAGTGGTTTGATGTTGCCAGAAATTTCGTTGGGTCTATGGCACAACTTTGGCGGCGTTGATGTTTTTGAAAATGCCCGTTCCATGGTTCGTTTTGCCTTTGATCAGGGTGTCACCCACTTTGACCTGGCCAACAATTATGGACCTCCACCAGGTAGTGCAGAAGAAAATTTTGGTCGCATCCTTGCCAAAGATTTTTCCGGCTACCTGCGCGATGAGTTGATCATTTCCACCAAAGCCGGCTACCGCATGTGGCCCGGTCCTTATGGTGAATGGGGAAGTAAAAAATACCTCATCAGCAGCCTCGACCAGAGTTTAAAAAGAATGAAACTCGACTACGTCGATATATTTTATTCACATCGCCCCGACCCCAATACGCCTTTGGAAGAAACCATGGGTGCTCTGGTGCAGGCGCTGGATTCGGGCAAGGCCTTGTATGTGGGCTTGTCCAGCTATGATGCCGAACAGACCCTACTGGCACTTGATATCCTCGAAGAGATGGGAGTCTCTTGTCTGATCCACCAGCCCAAGTATTCAATGTTTGTTCGTGATCCCGAAGAGGGCTTACTCGATGTACTTCGTGAAAACGGAGTGGGCTGTATTCCTTTTTCGCCACTGGCACAGGGCTTGCTAACTGATCGTTACCTCCATGGCATACCTGCCGACTCTCGTGCCGCCAAGCCGCACGGCTTTTTACACCCGGAAGATGTTTCTGATCAACGTATTTCGCAGGTGATGGCCCTTAAATCAATGGCAGATGCCCGGGAACAAAGTATTTCTCAACTTGCCATCGCATGGTTGCTTCGCACCTCCCAGATTACTACAGTATTGATAGGTGCAAGTAGCGTTGACCAACTCAGCAACAACCTTAAAAGTATCCATAACACAAATTTTTCTGTTGAAGAACTCAATACCATTGACAACATTCTGAAGTAATCAAAAACCCTTTTCCAAAACCCGTGTTTATCTTAAAACTATAAAACATGACAGCACACGTTGCCAACTTAATCAATGCCGTAGTTATGATCGTAATGGGATCATGGGCTTATTTTTCTTCTGCCAGCCCATCACCTACGGCCCTTATTCCTGTTTTTCTAGGCGTCATTTTGGTAGTAATGAGCCAGGGTGTTAAACACGAACAGAAAGCCCAGGCCCACATTGCCGTAATCGTTACCTTGATCGCCTTCCTTTCACTGGCCATCAAACCCCTGCCATCAGCCATTTCCAAAGGAGAAACCATGCCTCTTTTGCGCGTAGCTGCCATGGTGTTGACCAATGCCGTGTCACTTGTTTATTTTATCCGCAGCTTCATCCAGGCCAGAAAAAACAGAACTGCCGCTTAGCATTCCGTTTTGAGGGTTTCGTGTGTTTATTTCGGTATATTATTTGTTAAAACAATAGTACAAGATTGTTATTTTTGCATCTGATTTAAAACATACGAATTTCGAATGAATTTCAAGGCTCCCCTGTTGGCTCTTATTGTGCTGACATCCCTATCTGCCATTGGTCAAAGCTGGTCAATTGTAAACCCCTCTTCTATTAATACAACCGGTTCACGTGACATCGTGCCTGTAGTGTATAAAACCTACACCACAGATGATATTGCTATGAAAGCCCTGCTGTGGTCGGCACCCCATGAATCTGAGGTGAGACCCGCTCAAAGCAATACTATCATCTCTGTTCCTTCTGCTGATGGTAGCCTGGATCAATATCGCATGGTGCAATACGACATGATGGAAGCCCCTTTGGCCGCTCAATATCCCCACATCAGAACCTTTCACGGGGTTTCTGTTACCGACCCCCACAAACGCATCCGGGCTGATTACACCGATTATGGCTTTCGTGCGGTAATTACAGAAGAAACGGGCAACTCCTATATCGACCATTTTCAACGGGGTGATAAAGGGCATAAAGTAGTATACTACAAAAAAGATCTGGTCAATACCAACGAGTGGTCTTGTGGTTTTCAGGAAGAAGAAGTGGATCGTCACAATCATGGTAATGAAGAACGGGTTGGCGATTGTGTATTTCGTTCATATAGACTTGCTATTGCTACCACCGCGGAATACTCCGCTTTTCATGGAGCAATGTCTGCTTCACAATCCAGCCTAGTGCTTTCTGCGGTTACTGTTGTCATGAATCGGGTAAATGGTGTTTTGGAAAAAGATGTTACAATACGGTTTCTTTTGGTTGCAAATACGGCCAGTATCTTTTACTATGATTCTGGAACAGATCCCTTCAGCAATGGCAATGGCAGTGCAATGTTGGGTGAAAATCAGACAACCTGTGATAACATCATAGGCGCTGCTAACTATGATATGGGCCATGTTTTCAGCACTGGTGGTGGTGGAGTGGCCTATTTGGGTTGTATCTGTGCTGGAAATAAAGCCGGCGGAGTAACTGGTCAACCAAGTCCGATTGGAGATCCTTTTTCCATTGACTACGTTGCCCATGAAATGGGACACCAGCTGGGTGCCAATCACACCCAATACAATAATTGTAATCGCTCATCTCTTGCAGCCATGGAACCCGGCAGTGCTTCTACCATTATGGGGTATGCCGGTATTTGTTCTCCCAATGTACAGAGCAATAGCGATGCTTATTACCATGCTAAAAGTTTAAAAGAAATGAAAGCTGAACTTCAGTCTAATAGCTGTCACTCTATCATTTCTTTTGTAAACCAGGCCCCCGTTGTTGCGGCTCTTACTAATTATAGTGTCCCTATTTCTACGCCATTTATTTTAACCGCGTCTGCCACAGATCCTGATGGGGATCCTTTGTTATATTGTTGGGAACAGGTTGATAGTTTTTTATCACCTGCACAAACTATGCCTCCAGCATCAACAAATACCACGGGCCCTGTATTTCGAAGTTTAACTCCTGTCTCATCCCAGTCAAGATATTTTCCTGCTTTAACTACGGTACTTGCTGGTAGCACTTCAAGCACATGGGAGGTTGTGCCTTCTGTAAGTAGAGTGATGCGGTTTAGAGCAACTGTTAGAGATTATCACTCCATAGCGGGATGCACACACGAAAGAAACATGACCGTCACCACCGTTGCCGGTATCGGGCCTTTTATAATTACTTCACAAAATACGGCCACCAACTTAACAGAAGGAGCTCCGGCCACCATCACCTGGAACGTTGCCAATACTACCAACTCTCCGGTAAGCTGTGCCAACGTAAACATCCTGCTGTCTTATGATGGAGGCCTTACCTATCCGGTAACCCTGGCTACCAGCACGGCCAATGATGGCTCCGAAACGGTGACCCTCCCACTCGGCACCTCCACAACGGCGCGCATCATGGTAAGAGCGGCCAACAATGTGTTTTATGATGTCAACAATGCCAACATTACCATCATTGCCAATCCGGCTACCTTCAATGTGAGCTTGAGTCCTACACAGGTAAGTTTGTGCAACACCGGACAGGCCCAAACGGTAGCAAGTGTTACTCCGGTTAATGGCTTTTCCCAAAATGTTACTTTTTCGGTACTCAATCTTCCTCCTGGAGCCGTTGCCAATTTTACAACCAATCCGGTAGCCCCTAATGGAAGTACAACTATTACCATATCCAATTTAAATGCGGCTGAAGGCACGTACAATGTCACTATACGGGGTACGAGTGGAAGTATTGTCAAAGACGCTACTTTTGTTTTAACCGTTGAAACTCCCCTGGCTGGTACCAGCCACATCAGTCCTGCCGCCAATGCTACAGATGTGTGGTATCTCCCTGAATTGACGTGGTCTCCGTTGTCTAATGCGGTAGCTTATAATTATGAAGTCTCCTTATCGCCTACTTTTTCTTTTCTGGCCGCAACCGGCAATGCTGGAACCGGTGGTATTACGTTGACAACACCCTTGTTGGGCCAAAGTACTTATTTTTGGAGAGTACGCGGTGTCAATAGTTGCGCCAACAATGCCTGGAGTACGCCGACTTCATTTACTACTGATAATTGTATGTATTATAAATCAGGTGATCTTCCTCAAACCATTTCTGCTGGCGCCCCTTCTACCATTGAATCTCAGCAATTCATTTTTGACCGGGGTCGTTTGGTATCAGCCGAAATTTATGACCTTGATGGCCTGCATACCAATGTAGACAATCTTAAGTTTATCCTTAGAGACCCCTTTGGCACCGAGCTGCTGTTTTGGGATCAACCCTGCAACGGTGAGGATAATTTTAACATCAACCTCAGCGATGCCGCTTCCAGCAGCGCTTATCCTTGCCCACCAACCAACGGCATGAGCTATAAACCCACCAACCCCTTCTCCCTTTTCCAGGACTTCAATCCTCTTGGCAACTGGAAAATGAAAGTGCAGGATGTTGCTTCTGGTGATGGAGGTGTTTTGACCAACTGGGGCTGGGTAGGTTGTTACAATGGTTTTTGCCACCTCCAGGTGGAACATCCTTATTCTACAGGTGTTGGCAGCGTTCTCAACGCCGTTTCTTGTTCTTTGTCGGGTGATACCATCTATTTCAATTCAACCCTTAAAAACATAACCATTGATCTGGGTACTTCAACCCTGGTTATCGACAAAAGCATCGTTTTAAAGGCCAATCCGGCAGATAATATTACCATTGCTTCCAATGCATCTTCTTCTCCTACAGTAGAGGTGACCCCTGGTCATACGGTAACCCTGATGGGTCTCAACATCAAAGCTTCCGGTGCTGATGATGGCGCCATTAGAAATGCTGGTAATTTGAATTTAGTTGACATTGACCTGATAAAAAATCCATCGGTAAATCATACTTCTCTCCTCAGAAATCAGGGAGCGGGAACGATTTCGGTAACCGGGGCCTGTACACTCAAACCGTAACCGCGCTTATTTATATAGTCGGGAATTGAGCAAATAGGCATATACCCTATCCGGCACGAGGTATTCTATAGATAGCCCCTGTTTAATACATTCCCGGATGTAGGTGGCAGATATGTCCAGCATCGGTGCTTCCATGTACTGTATGTTGGGGTGCTTTTCATAAAGCCCTCCGTCGCTGCCCGGCCTTTTGTATACGTAAATATTGTGTTCCACTATTTTTTCATGGTTCTTCCACTTGTCGAGCGACTGCAGGTTGTCGCCTCCCATCAATAGCACAAATTGATGCTGCGGGTATTTTTCTTCTAGATAGGTAAGCGTATCTATGGTATAAGATGGCTTGGGCAAGGAAAACTCAATATTGGACGCCTTTATTCTGGCGTTATCGCCAATAGCCAGGTTTACCAGATGGAGTCTGTCGTGATCATTGGCCAGACTCTTTTTATCCTTCAATGGGTTGTGTGGACTCACCACCATCCACACCTCGTCCAGATCTGCCTTGGTAACCATGTAGTTGGCAATGATCATGTGTCCTGTGTGCACAGGATTAAAAGATCCGAAAAAAAGTCCGATTTTTTTACCTGCTACTGCCATTAATAGCCAGAAAGCACGGGCATAATCAGCATCATAATGTGCTCATCTGACTCCTGCTCTGATGGCAAAATGATGGCCGCCCTGCTTGGGGTTGACATTTGCATGATCGTCTCCTCGGTGTCAATATTGCTCAAAAGCTCCACAAATATTTTTGAGTTGAAGCCCATGCTCATCGCTTCTCCTGCATATCGGCATGACAGCTGCTCCTGAGCCTCATTGCTAAAATCGATGTCCTGCGCAGAAAGTGTGAGGGCGTTTTCCGACATATTGAGCACTACCTGATTGGTGGATTTGTTGGCATAAATACCAATCCTTTTCAGAGAGTTTTGTAAGTCTTTTTTATTCGATGTAAGTTCATTGGGGTTTTCTACCGGGATCACAGCGTTGTAATCAGGATATTTAGCCTCAATCAACTTGGTGATGATTTTGGTGTCTCCAAATTGAAAGACCGCATTTTTGCGGTTAAAACTTATGTCAACCGTTCCATGTCCCGGAAGGGCAGATTTCAAAAGGGTAATTAATTTTTTAGAAAGTATGATGGAGTCAGAAATTTCGGTGTTGACATTGCCAAAGGTATATTTTACTAACTTATGGGCATCCGTTGCTACAAAAACAACTTTATTATAGTCTATCAACATGTAAACACCCGTCATAGCCAGCCTCATTTCATCGTTGCTCACGGCAAACGAGGTTTTGGTCAGGGCTGTGGATAACTTTTGACACTCAAATGAAAAAGTTTCCATCGCATCGTCTTCGCTGATGATCGGAAAGTCATCCGGACTATCACCTACAAGATGGTATTTGCCGTAGCTGGATACTATTTCGATGGCGTTTGTGTTGCCATCTTCTGCATGGCCAATGGTAATCGGCTGGTCTGGTAATGCCTTTAAAGTTTCGAGCAACATCTTTGCTGAAATGGCTATCTCACCCTTCTCTATACCATTTACCTCTGTCTTGGTAATTACGGTGTTTTCTACGTTGGTAGCACGAATGGTAAGGGTATTGCCCTTTAGTTGAAATAAAAAGTCTTCCGTTACCGGCAAAACGGGACTGGGTGCAATTACGCCTGATGCCACCTGTAAGCTTTTCAACAACTCCGAAGAGGAAACTTCAAACTTCATTATATTCTGTGTTTAAATCGATTAGGGAATTTTTCGAAAGACAGCAAAATTACAACAGATTATCGGTTTTTTCAAGGATATCAGGCCCTTGTTTTAAACCTCTGCCTGTGGAAAACCCACTTTTTTCCACCAAAAAACAAAAAAGCCACCCTTTTGGAGTGGCTTTCGTGGTCCCACTAGGACTTGAATATATGTTGATTATCAAAATATTATGGTTTATTTTGTTTTTGGGGGGCGCTTAAGGGGCTGTTTTGATGTATTGTTTTTTCTATAACCGTTCATATGTTTTACTCCATGCCCTCTTGTTTTTTGGTTCTAATTTGTCTATGAGAACCAACTCTAATTCAAAAACCTCTATAATATCACCTTCCTGTTTTAAATGTAAATTCTTAAACAGTGATGTCCAACTCGCTGCATTTATTCTACTATATACGTAATTAAACAAATTTCTATATGTTTGCTTCAATTCCTCTAATTCATTAAGAAGATTATTGACTCTTTCCTTTTGTCTTGGAACCGCTTGTTCCAAGTAATCTAAGTTTTGTTCGTCTCTATTGGTGTTATTTAGACTTTCTAATAAATTATTAGCCCCCTGTAATTTCTCATTGATCCAATCTATCTCTCTATAGATACGTTCTAATTCAAAATATTTTTCTTTTATTTCTTCCATTGTTTTTATTTTTATTAATCATTTTTGGGTAAAAATGTTGTCTATCTCTGCCATTAATTTTTTTGTTTCAACCAAAGCCACAATAATTTTCTGATAATGCAATATATCGTCAAAATCAAGTTTGCGGCCCTTCCTGTCCTTTAACCATTTTTGCGCTGGCTGGTAACCTCCAATATAAAACTCCCATGCGGACATCGGTACATCTTCAAAATACTGAGTTTCGTTTATATGTACATTACCCAAATAATCTTGGTATTCAGTATTTCCATTTTTATCTATTGGGGCCGCATCATATATATACGGGGCAAATTGTACCCTCTTTACTTCGTTATCACCGTCAACAGGATATTGGGTAATAAATTTTTCAAGAATCGGGCTTTCCATTAAATGGATTTGCCTAAGGTGTGACCCTAAATTGACCAAATTCCAAAATGTTTCTTTGTCTGTGGGATATGGTACTTTTGGAAAATCAATTTTCAAAAACTCTTTGTATTTTTCCCTGTATGTTGGCGAATACAAAACCGCATATATGTAATCTAAAATATCAGTGGGTGCAAAAGTATCTTTAGTCGTTTCTTTTTCATTGGTAAAAGTTAAACATAATTTCTCTTCTATTTGCTTTAATATTTCTTTATTTAGGTTTGCTGTTCTTTCTGCTGGTTGTCCGATGGTTTGTTGTTCTTTGGTGTCAGGATAGAGATATAATGGAAAATGGTAAGATTGAATTGTTCTTTCCGCGCTCTTCATTTCAGAGCAATATTTTGTAATAAAAAAGCTATCAATGGAATTTGATTTGTTTTGACGGCTAACCAGCAAAGCTAAATTGTCAGCATGTATCATGTGTTTCATAGTGTCAAAGCGAGGTCTTCCTAAAAAGCCACTTGATTTCCTATTCAACAAGGTGAATCGAGTATCAAAAGCTTTTACTAAGATTTTAATATGATCGTAATTTCCAGAAAGCAAATCATTTTTTGCATCTTCTAATTTCCAAGTTCCATCACCGACACCATACATTTTCCTAAGATTATCTAAATCTAAGTTCAATAAATCACTTTCTAATTGGAGTATATCGCTTTTCGTGAATTTAAGTGTAAAAGAATCATTTTTAGTTTGTATGCCAGTATTTTTATTTATAAAAAGATTTTCTAAATTAATGCCACATTCATAACTATTCTCTTTTGATAAATCCTTTGGTATAAAGAAGTAATAGGGGTCTTGATACTCTATGTTTTTCCACGAAATGGAACCTAATTTGTTACTATGTAGGAAGGTGTATTTATTTTCTCTCGTTCCAAACAATTCACCATGGAACAATTTTCCTAAAGAATTTTTATTTTTATTTTTTGTTTTAATTAAGATGTTTATTGAAACGCCAGTCATTATGTCAAATACATTTTGATCAGGACTTCCATCGGGTGAAACTTCTTTCTTTTTAGAATTTCCGTGTAAATCAATAATGTAAATGGTGTCAAAGGATTCAAGCAAATGTTTACGCATTTGTCGATGTGTTACACCATCTAAAAAACTATTACTTGAAATATAAGCTAATATGCCTTCACCATTTTTATCAATAAAATATTGTCCGTATCTAATAAACTTAATATAATCGTCATCAATATTAATTTTACGTTCATTTAAATTTTTCTTATATTCAGTCAATAAATTTTGAATCCAATCTCCTTTATTTGTGCTGCTAATTGCATAGGGTGGATTTCCTATTATACACATTACTGGAGTATCCCTTTTTATCTTATTGGCCTCATTTGCTTCCTGACTTAACCAATTAGCAAACAATGTCCCTGTGTCCGGGTGGCTTTCTTCAAGACTATTTGTTAGATAAACTTTAAATCGTTGGTTTGTTGTTGGCTTAAATCCTGTTTCTGTAAGCAATAGGTCAAGTTTTAAGTGTGCCATTGCATAGCTGGCCATCAATAATTCAAAACCGTTTAAACGGGGTAAAAGGTGGTTTTCTACATAGTTACTCCAGATTCCTTGTTGCCCTTCAAACTTGCTGTAAACTTGTTTTATTACTTCTGCTAAAAAGGTGCCTGTGCCTGTTGCCGGGTCTAAGATTTGGACCTTATGGACCTCCATTTCAACTTTTTTGCCTTGGTGGTCCACTTTGATCTTTGTCTTGCTATTGTCTGCAAGTCCTTGGGGTAGTCCAAATTCCGTTTTTAATATGTCGTCAACGGCTCGCACAATGAAATTAACCACTGGTTGAGGTGTGTACCATACACCCCGTGCTTTTCTTAATTTGGGGTCATATTCGCTAAGGAATGTTTCATAAAAATGGATAATCGGGTCTTCCATCTTTGTGCTCTTACCATAGTCTTTGAGTATTTCCTCAACGTTGGTATGAAGAAAGATATCAACCAAATTATCAACAATCCACTTTATCCTGTCGTCTAAATCTGGTCCGGCTATATAGCCAAATAGCTTTCTTAAAAATGGGTTTGATTTGGGTATTAATTCCGCTGCTTCCTGTCTGCTAAACGTTGGCAATGTTGGGTCGTGTAAACGGGCTGCAAACATTCCATAAGCTATTGTTTGAGCGTAAACATCTGCGAAGCCTTTTGGCGTGATGTCGTGGATAAGGATTTGTTTAAACGCCTCCATTTGGCTTTTCAGGGTGCTGTCTTCGTGACTGCTTTCATCGCTGGTCAATGCCTTTTCAATTACATCTGATAGCAATCTGGCTTTCCCTGCCATCATTTTCGCCAACTTCTTGCTGCTTTTAATGGTTTGCCCTATGTGGGTGCAAAAGTCCCGTATAAACGCCTCAAAGGTGGCAAAATTCTCATTTATTGGTTTGATTCCTTTTTCTGTTACCTGACCAATTTGAATTTTTATCACAATTTGACCGTCACGGCACAAATGGAAGTTTAGGTAGTCGGTAAATATGAGGTTGTTTAATGATGCCTTATATCTGTCGAATTGTTCTTTATTGCCCGTTTTCTTGTTTCCATCAAGGTCCGGGTCTCCAATGTCCTTGGCTTCAATAAAGCCAACTGGAATATCTTTTACAGTTAAAATGTAATCCGGTGCCCCGCAAGACTGCCTTTTGGGTTCGTTGGTGGCTCTTATTTCCGGGACAATGGTTTCAATTAGCTGTTGCAAGTCCCCCCTAAAGGTGTGTTCTGTTGCGTTCCCTAATTTATACCTTTGATTAATGCTATCAATATACTGGCTTAGATTCATTTTGCACTCGATTTTTCAAGTGCTAAGTTACCCTTTTTTATTTTTCACTTCTTGTTTAGTCGCCTATTGACAAAACCGCAAAACATTGGTTTGATTATCAATAACTTAGTCAAAAAAGAGTTTCCTGCTTTCATAAATATGCAAAGATTTTAAGCGATGGCTGTTAGGCATTTAGAGTAAAAGCATTTTTAGCCCCCCCCTTGTGTTAGCTTCTATGCACTGGCGTATTATCATAGTATAGCAAGGTATGATTTTACGCTATTTGTGTAATAACTGCTTTGTTTAACTGATTAATTAAACTCCTTTTCTTTTTATCCAA
>JAGNSQ010000129.1 GCA_017987975.1 Saprospiraceae bacterium | reverse complement strand
AATGACAAATGCAAAAAGGAAAATGCGCAATCTCAATTTTTACTTTTTAACGTAAAACCAGGTATTTTAGTATGTTTTAAAGAAGTATTACTTTCTTCTTTTGGGCTTCTTTTTCATAAAATCATCTTCCAGGGTTTCCTCTTCTTTGCCACCAAAAACAAATCTGCCTCCAATTCCAATAGTAATCAGGTCAACCGCACTGGATGAAAAATTGGAAAGTTGGTAGTAGCCGAGGTCAAAACCAAACTTGTTTTTTCTACCAAATAGAACTCCTGTATTACCCCCATAATAATGGATGGTGGTAGAAAGGTCTGCTGCAGCAAATTGGAAAATATATCTGGGTGTCAGGTACCAGGTAAATTTTTCACTGGGATGAACGCTAAAATACAGAGGTACCTGGGCATTCCACAAGCTGCTGATCAATCCAAAAGTGCCTATATCGGCACCAATGCCGAGAGCCGTTTGAGAATGACGATCTCCTAATATCTGGTATTTAGATGTAATTGAAAAATTGAGGTTAGTATTGAGTTTCACACCCACATCCAACTTATCGGTAGCTCCGTATTTACCTGCAATTTCGATGTTGGGAAAGAAAAAATTATCCAAGACCTCTTCATCGTCGAAGAAAAAATCAGGCGATTGCGACAGGTTGAGTGAACCTGTCATTTCAAAAGCTTCTTCACCCAGTGAGCGACCATCCTGGTAGCCGGTAAGACTGGCACAAGAAGAAACAGCAACAATAGATAAAGCAGCGAAAAAAAATTTAAATATTTTCATATGTAAGAAGGTTAGATTATTTGTCAAAAAACAGGGCAGCAATAGACCTGTATTCATGGGTGTTTCTAATGGCCTTGGCAAATAGTTGGGCGCAGGAAAGCACCTTAATTTTATCAGAATGCTGTTTTAACGGAATGGTATCCGTGGTTATTATTTCGGTCATCTTAGAGTTGTTGATGTTCTCATAGGCATTGCCAGACAATACAGGGTGGGTACAAAAAGCCCTGACACTGTTGGCCCCTTTTTCGATGAGAGCATCTGCCGCTTTACACATGGTACCGGCAGTATCTACCAAGTCATCAATCATAATCACATCCGCTCCTTTTACATCACCAATTACGGTTATGGCAGAAACTTCGTTGGCCTTTCTTCTTTCTTTATCACAGATCACCAGGTCTTTGCCAAAAAACTTGGCATAAGCCCGGGCCCTTTTTACTCCGCCTACATCGGGTGAGGCAAATATGACATTGGTCAAGTCTTGCTGTTGCAGGTAAGGCATAAAGATGGCTTCACTTTTGAGGTGATCTACCGGGATGTCGAAAAAGCCCTGGATTTGATCTGCGTGGAGGTCCATGGTCATGATTCTATCGGCTCCGGCTGCTTCTAATAAGTTGGCTATGAGTTTAGAAGAAATGGGCACCCTGGGTTTGTCCTTTCTGTCTTGTCTTGCATACCCAAAATAAGGGATCACAGCGGTAATATAACCTGCACTCGCTCTTTTGGCAGCATCAATCATCAACAAAAGCTCCAAAATATTGTCAGAAGGGCCAAAAGTGGATGAAATAAAAAACAGGTAGGCTCCCCGCACGGATTCATTGATTTCAATACGCATTTCTCCGTCGCTAAAAGTACGGATGTCGCAATCGCTGAGGGGGTAACCATAATAATCAGAAATTTTTTCCGCCAGGTATTTTGACTTGGATCCGGAAAGAAGTTTTATGTCAGGCATAGGAGGATAGGTTCTATTTGCCCTCAAAAGTAAAAAAAACCCTAAAAACAAAGGCTACATCCAGTGTCTTTTGTCAATTTCAATTTTAAATAGGATGTAGTTTGACATATTTAGAGCGGTTTCTTTGGGAATAAAGGGAATGCTTTCACTGCCCGATGCATTAAAAAGGGTGAGGTTAACCAGGTCTTTTCTCCTTTGAAATGGATTTTGCGATATTTTCAGACTTTGGGTTTTGAAGATGGGAGAAACTATGTGTTTGTCTCCAAAGGCCCCTCCTTTCAGATAAACCCATTCCTGATTGTAGCCGTAGGCTAATTTTTTATATCCCAAATAACTCATGATCAATAGAAATACAACCACCACCACAATGCCGGTAATGGCTGTATAATTATTAAATACAAAGGATATGCTTATTGCAATCAGACCCAGGATCAAAGAAAAATAATAGCTGCGATACAAGTAGGATTTGTCAACTTTAGAAAATGTAAACAAGGTTGGCGACCATGAAGGGAAAACATATTGACAAATCTGCATGATATGGTGATAGCTGCAACCCGGTATGATGATTGATTCCTTGCTTTCTACCGTCTTGCTGGATGCCTGTTTTAACTTAAGATCGTGAATACCCATCACTTTTTTTAATAAGTTGTCAGACCAGGATACGGTTTGAATCTTGTGATCAAGAGCCGAAATGGTTTTGGAGTTCAATAGTCCCTGACTGATTTTAAACCCATTGCCGGATCGTGAAAGATGGAGGTTATAATACTTAAATACCGTTCTGAATAGTGAAATGATCAAAGAAACCATGATAAAAAAACCAAGGCCTAATAAAAACAGGTTAATACTAAAGGCAGGTTTTTCTACTTCTTCAATATAGTCTTCTGCATTGATACCTACCTCTTGCAGATTGGCATAAATCCACCACATAAAAACCAGGATCAAGCCACCAGATCTGAGGTGATTTTCCATCAAACCGGCTTTGATCAAATCAGGGATGTCAAGACTGAAAATCACTTCTTCGTGTTTAGGCACTTGGATATCTGTGTCGACCAAATGTTCTTTGTTGCCCAATAAAATATTCCTCAAGGCCTCTGCTTTGGGGTTGTCAATGGCCGCTAGTTCCAACTCTTTTTCACCCGAACCAGCGGTATCAATTTTTAACCG
Source organism: Saprospiraceae bacterium (assembly GCA_017987975.1). Taxonomy (GTDB): domain Bacteria; phylum Bacteroidota; class Bacteroidia; order Chitinophagales; family Saprospiraceae; genus JADKBO01. The sequence goes on along the minus strand of JAGNSQ010000129.1, from coordinate 5,503 downwards.
TTTTACATGAAAGACCTTGTGAATGAGGTTTTCTTCAAAATTGATGGTTTGAATACGTTCAATAGGAATTGATAGTTTTTTCTTTCCCAGAATGCCAGAATTTACAACGAGTTCATTATTAGCAATATAATAGAAGCTGCGAAAATGGTTTACGATTGAATAAACCATAGAAATAAAAGAAATTGAGCAAATAAAAACAATAAAGTAAGTGCCATAGTCGCTACCCTTTTTGCCCATCACTACAAAGACAAAAAAAGGAAGGGCTATTTGTTTGAATAAAACCTTTAAGGTCTTGAGGATTACCAATAAAATGGCAATGGTGGATTGCCTCTGGGGAGTATTAAAGTCAAATTGTGGTGTCGACATCGCCTTCATTGATCTCTGCGTTTTTGGACATGATGAACGATTTGATGTCGGCTGCCTGACCGGGGGTAAGGCCATCAATTTCGATGTCAGATGAAGAACCTCCGGCGGTAAATAACTGCAGACTGGCCAGATCAAATATTCTATCTATTGGTCCCTGATTGATTTCAAGATGCTGGATGCGGGTAAATGGTATAACCATCCAGGATTTCCAAAGCCAGCCATCTCTGTACAAAATATCGTGTGAACGCAGGGCATAACCCCGAAATTTAAAAGACTTAACTTCTGCCAAAGTAAGAAAGCCAAACAGGATCACAACGGCCAACAGAGCTAATAAAAAGTAGGGTTTGACTTCTTCAACCATAAAGGATAAAACGGTGACTCCTGCCAGAACAAATAAAAAGATGATGCCCACCACAATGAGGTTGACATACATATGAGATAGCTGCAAGGGCTCGTACACCACATCTTCCATCTTAGGCAAATTCAGGCTTTGCACCTGATCATTGCTAAAGGATGTTTCCTCTGTTGTTGGTTCTTGGTTTTCCATATTATTTACTATATTCTGTTACCTGTTGCCAAACCCTGAAAAGGTTTTTATAACAGATTTTTTCAATGTCATTTTTTGAATATCCGCGATGCAGGAGGCTGGCTATCAAATTGGGATAATCGGCCACATCTTTTAACCCATTGGGCAGGCTATCACCCACACCGTCAAAATCTGAGCCAAGGCCCACATGGTCTATTCCTGCCAAAGATACAATGTGATCGATATGGTCTGCAACTTTTTCGACATCTGCATAAATTCGGGGGTTTTGTTTGCGGAATAATTCTACCCATTGTTTTGCTTCGGCAGATTCCGGATCCCACCCTTTTCTTTTTAAAACACTGTTGATGATGGTGTCATTGTTTTTATTGGCTTTGGTAACGCCGCCATCCACAAAGTCAGATCCAAAATTGACCATAATAACACCTCCGTTTCCTTTGATGGCCGCAATCAGAGTGTCTGATATGTTTCTTTCAAAACCGGGCGTAAACTTTCTGGCCGAACTGTGAGATGCAATAACGGGCATTTGAGTAGCCTTCATCACATCCCAGAAACTGGAATCCGAGATATGTGAAACATCGATCATGATGCCGGTTTCATTCATTTTTTTTACTACCTCATATCCAAACGGACTTAGACCATTCCAGGGTCTCAGGGTGTCGTATGAAGAATCACAAATAGCATTGCTTTTGGCGTGGGTAAGGGTAATATAACTTATGCCTCTGGCTTTAAAATAAGGCAGGTCTGTTAATTGGCCAATCGGAGACCCGTTTTCCATTCCCATAGGAAGTGCAATTTTGCCTTGGTTAAATGCCTTAATGACATCATCAGGCTTTTTGGCCAATTCAAAATATTGGGGATGAGCGTGGGCGATGCCTTCAATCATGTCGATCAGAGAATCAGCCAAAACTTTTCCACCTTGTTGATTATAGCTGGAGGGGATAAAAATTGACATAAATGGGGCAGAAAGCCCCCCTTTTTTGGCTCTTCGGTAGTCAAAATCACCCTGATCTGTGTCCAGGGGTATGCCCAAATACTCCTTTTCAAATCGAAAATTTTTCACTTTTAACCGAAAGGGCAGATCTACGTGGCCATCTGCAATTATGAATTGATGAGCAAGTCGGTCGGCTTGTTTTAGATGTGGATGTTTTGGGCTGCAAGACCAAAAGGCTAACAGAAGACAACAAACAAACCATTGATTCATAGAGATGATTTTTTTCAAAATTACTCAGATAATCGAAAAAACACAGCCTGCATTACAATTGTGATGAATATGAGGCGATTTTAGCTTAAAACTTTGTTAAAATACGGGTACGGGATGACCAAAACAACGTACATTCGTTACAAGAAATAAAATGAATTATATGGCTTTTAGAATTGCCTTATGCCTGGCTGCGATCCTCTATCTTTTTCCCTTACAAGGGCAGAAAAAAAGCTTTGAAGGTCAACCCATCCAGTTTTCAGGTAAAGTAGTAGGACCGGACGAACATGGCAATGTTATGCCATTGCCGTATACTACAATTGCCATTAAAGGAACCAGCAGAGGCTCTGTTTCTGATTATGAAGGATTTTTTTCACTTGTGGCTTTAAAGGGTGAGACAGTTATTTTTTCCAGAATTGGATTTAAGGATGTAGAATATACTTTGCCCGATACACTTTCTTCTTCCTATTACACATGGATACAGATTATGTCTGAAGACAATGTTTGGCTGGACGAAGTTGTTATTTATCCATGGCCTTCGAGGGAGCATTTTAAGCATGAATTTTTGGCCATTGACATAAGTAATGAACTCAGAGAACAGGCACAAGCCAATATTGCCAATGAAGTGATGACCAAAATGCGACATACCGTTTCGGTTGATGGCAAAGAAGCCTCCTCAGTTTATATGCGGCAACAGGCGGAAGAATATAAATACATTGGCCAATACAAACCCCAAAAGATATTTGATATTATGGCGTGGAAAAGATTCATAGAAGCCTGGAAGAGGGGAGACTTCAAAAAGAAAAAAAAGAAAGACTAGCCAATACAAGTTTTTATCCATAAATGCACAAGAAGCAGGGATGGATTCGTTAAGTTTGTAAAATGAAAATCCATTCATTTTCCAGGTTGTTGGCATTGCCCCTTATTGTTGTTGCCGGATACTACCTTTATCTGCTGTTTCAACCAGGGGTCAACAATACTGTTTATATTTTTATACCGGTTGTTTTGCTTACTTTGTTGTATGTATTTCACGGACAGATCGATTACTGGTGGATGCAGAACAACCCTCCTGAAGTGGATATTAAAATCAGAGATTGGCTTACCGCTTACCTGCCTTATTACAACACTTACAGCGAAATGAGAAGGAGAGAATTTGAAAAAAGGCTGGTACTTTACGTAGAGGCCAGGTCTTTTCAAAGTGTGGGTACTACAGAACTCCGCCCGGTACCATTTGATCTCAAAAACATAATTGCATCACAAGCGATTCGTTTGACCATAGCACAAAAAGATTTTTTATTAGGTGACATGGACAGAATTTTTTTGTATAAACACCCTTTTCCTTCACCCAAACACCCTTTTTTGCACACGGTAGAGGTAGATGAGGAAGATGGGGTTTTAATCTTTTCCAGTGAACAAGGCTTGCCGGGAATCGTAAACCCGTCTATGTATTACAACATTGTATTGCATGGCTACATCCAGGCTTATTTGGCACTTCACCCCAAGTTGGCGCTAAAAGAAGTGAGAGCCATTGGCTGGGATGATCTTGAAAAAATAGACGGCATCAACAGCAATTTAATTATTAAAACCTGTGGGTTTGAAGATTTGGATTTGAGGGTAGTCAACACAGTTGCTTTTTTTGAATTTTCTGAACAGTATGTTGCGTTGTTTCCTAAAGCATATGATGAGTTATGTGGTGTTTTTGGTCAAAAACCGGTAAGTCGTGACCTACATTTCTAGCACAACCACTCCTATTGGCCGGCTGATTTTTGAAGCCACTGAAGATGCTCTTACCTCCATTACAATTGCAACGGGTGTCATCGAAGAAAGGCCAAATGCTGTCATTGTAGAAGCAATCAGGCAGGTTCAGGCTTATTTTAAAGAAAAGACAACATCTTTTGACCTTCCCCTTGATTTTGGAGATGCAACACCATTTCAAATTAAAGTGTGGAGTGAACTTATAAACATACCTTTTGGAACCACCATTTCCTATTTGCAACTGGCCCAAAAAGTGGGTACAGAAAAGCATACCAGGGCAGTGGGTCTGGCCAATGGAAAAAACCCTTTGCCCATAGTAGTGCCTTGTCACAGAGTAATTGGTAGTGACCGGTCCTTGACAGGCTATGCCTTAGGGCTGAAGACAAAACTATTGTTAGTCAACCACGAAACCCCTGGTGCATTTGTGGTTCAAGCCAGCTTGTTTTAGTATGGCCAGGGTGATTTTTCTCATGGGTGTGAGTGGATGTGGAAAGACCACAATTGGGAAGTTGCTTTCTGAAAAAACCGGACTTCCATTTTATGATGGTGATGATTTTCACCCTCTTCAAAATATTGAAAAAATGAGTCGGGGAATGCCTCTTGATGATGAAGACAGATTGCCATGGTTGTTAACACTCCATCAATTAGCCAGTAAAGCAGCAAAGGACGGGGGCTGCATTATTGCATGTTCGGCATTAAAAGATAATTACAGGCAAATTTTGACAAATGGGCTTGAACTCAAAGCTAAATGGTATTGGTTGGACGGCAAGCCGCAATTGTTAAGTCAACGAATGAAGAATAGAAAACATTTTATGCCGGCTACCTTGCTTGACAGCCAGTTGGCAGCATTAGAAGTTCCGGCTAATGCACTTCGGCAGGAAATAAAAGCTAAACCACAAACAATAGTAGATATAATATCAAGGGATATGGAAAAAAAAGAATTTGGAGTAATGGGCATGGGAGTAATGGGAAGGAGCATAGCCCGCAATTTGGCTAACAACGGCATCGGGTTGTCTTTATTCAACAGACATGTAAGTCAACTCGAAGTAAAGGTGGCTTCTAAAACCATTCAACAATACGCAGAGTTAAAAGATTGTTGGGCCTTTGATAAAATCCCTGATTTTGTCAACTCACTTGCCCGTCCACGCAAAATATTGTTAATGGTGGATGCAGGGAAAGCTGTAGATGAGGTTTTGGAAAAGTTGTTGTTAAATTTACAAAAGGGAGATATGGTCATGGATGGTGGCAATTCTCATTACACAGACACGGAACGGAGAATGGCAACCTGTAAAAAAAGAGGCATCTTATACATGGGTGTGGGCATTTCCGGTGGAGAAAAGGGAGCCCTTGAAGGCCCTGCTATAATGCCAGGAGGCGATCAACAGGCATTTTCTCTTGTAAAACCTTATCTTGAAAAAATAGCAGCAGAAAACCCTTTTGGTCAAAAGTGTTGTACCTATATTGGTCCTGAGGGTTCTGGCCATTATGTAAAAATGATTCACAATGGTATTGAATATGCAGAAATGCAACTACTGTGTGAGACCTACGGCATTTTAAGGTATGGTATGCACAAAACTCCTGGTGAAATTAGCAAAATATTTAACCGATGGAACCACAAAAAAAATGGTTCATATCTG
>JAGNSQ010000128.1:5138-8406 GCA_017987975.1 Saprospiraceae bacterium | reverse complement strand
GTATCATCTGGTCATTGCTTTTTTTTGGCAGTTTGGCGACTGCACAGCAAGTAGATACCTTACAAAGGGTTGAATTAGAGAGTGTTTCGATAGTAGCACCTCGCAACACGTATAAAAAAGAAGAAAGTCAAACGGTATCGAAACTGTCATTAAAGGACATAGAGAATCCGCAATCCTACAATGCCATTTCCAAAGAGGTATTAAAAGATCAGTTGGTCACCAATTTTAATGATGCCCTTAAAAATGCCACTGGTGTGACCAGATTGTGGGAAAGTACGGGACGAGGAGGTGATGGAGCCGAATATTACACCATGCGGGGCTTTGCGGTACAGCCTACTTTTATCAATGGCATGGCAAACATCAATAACGGTGCACTTGACCCGGCCAATGTAGAGACCATTGAAGTGATCAAAGGACCTTCCGGTACCTTATTTGGCGGTAATTTAATCTCGTACGGAGGATTAATCAATATCCTCACCAAACAGCCAACTACTAAATTGGGTGGAAGCATAGGGTATGTAACGGGATCAAATAGTTTAAACAGAATCACTGCGGATGTGAATACGCCCATCAATGAAAATACGTATGTGCGCATTAATACTGCCTATCATACAGAAAACTCATTCCAGGATGCCGGATACAACAAGTCATTTTTTATAGCACCTGCCTTAAAGTTCATTGCAAGTGAAAAACTGAGTTTTTTAGTGAATACGGAGTTGAATTTTAGAGAAGGAGCCTATGCACCGATGGTATTCCTCAATCGATATGCCCCCTTGTCATTTGATAAGCTGGATGTTTTTGAGAAAAATTACCAAACATCTTATACCAACAATTTATTGAGCATCAAAAACCCGACGTATGGAATACAAGCCCAGGCAAAGTATCAATTCAATAACCATTGGTCTTCTCAAACCCTAGTGGCAAGCAGCAATACAAAAACAGATGGCTACTATCACTACCTGTGGGATGCCTCCAATGGAGATGAGTTTACAAGATTTATCTCAAAACGAAATGGCGCCACCACTACCCAAAATATTCAGCAAAACTTTATAGGTGATTTCACTTTAGGAAAGATCAGGAACCGACTGCTGATAGGCATGGATTATTTGCATAAAATTATCCAGAACAACAGCACTGGTTGGGTAAGCAATGGCACCGTATCATTGAATAACCAGGACGATTCGGGTGTATTGACATCGCAGGGTGTTGATGCCTTGCTGGAAGAATCACAAGAAGGTGTTTCCAATGCAAAGACTGAAATCGTCAGCGTTTATTTTTCTGATGTAGTAAACCTAACACCCGCTCTTTCGCTTATGCTCAGCCTAAGGGTTGACAATTTTAGCGGGAAGGCGAGTTATTGGGCCAGCGATGCAAGTAAAATACAAAATCAAACAACGTATTCTCCAAAATTGGGCATCGTTTATCAGCCCATAAAAGACAAACTATCTCTGTTTGGAAATTTCATGAATGGATTTATAAACCTCGATCCGGCTGAAGTAGCGGATTTTGATGGTTCAAATCCAAGAATACAATTATTTGATCCGGAGCAAGCCAATCAATGGGAGATAGGTGCCAAAGGAAATATTTACAAAGATAAAATTGCGATGACGGCCAGTTATTATAACATCAAAGTATCCAACAAACTGATGACCGACCCTAATAATCCCAATAATCAAATACAAGGAGGAGAAGTAGAAAGCAAGGGTTTTGAGTTAAGTGTTGTCACGAGTCCTATCGAGGGTTTAAGTATTGTAACCGGATTTAGCAAAAATCATAGCGAAGTGACAAAAGATACTAAAGATGCCGGCTATTTGGGGCTTCGTCCCGAGGAAGCAGGCCCTGATCAATTGTTTAATTTTTGGGCCAACTATCGAATCCACTCCGGAACCTTCAGAAACTGGGGCATTGGAGTAGGCAGTAATTATGCCAGCGAGCACAAAACCTTAAATCGATCCAATATCGGCACGTTTACGTTACCTGCCTATGCTGTTTTTAATGCATCACTTTCTTACGATGCAGCGCAATATAGCATTAACCTAAAAATTAACAACTTAAGTAATCAAAAAGTGTACACCGGTTGGTCAACCGTAACACCACAAGTTTTAAGAAACATTTCACTCGGTTTAAATTATAGATTTTAACAGGAGTCAGAAAGCCGAGGTTTAAATGAAAAGAAACATAAGAAACATCCATCAATGGCTCGGCTTATTTTCCGGGCTCTTGGTGTTTGTGATTGCCATCACCGGGGCCATTTATACTTTTCAGGAAGAAATATTGAACCTGACAGAAAGTCATCGATTTGTACCAATCAAAAATCTCCCCCTGCTTAAGCCCAGTCAGTTAGAGACCATAGCCAAAGCAAAATTGCCGGGCAAGACACTGCACAGCATAGAGTACAAAGAGAGAGGCTGTGCTGCCATCGCCATTTTTTACCATTATGAGCCTACCTATTATTACAAAATGTACTTAGATCCGTATGCCGGAGAAGTATTGCACATTCAAAATATGGATGCTGGTTTTTTTCAATGGATACTAAAGGGCCATATGTATTTGTGGTTGCCCCCTGATATAGGGCGGATCGTAGTATTGATCAGTACGTTGATATTTACATTTATGATCATGACAGGATTATTTCTTTGGCTGCCCAAAAGAATGAAAGGAGTGGTACAGAGAATGACATTTCAATGGAAAGAAACAACAAAATGGAAAAGGAAGAATTGGGACTTACATGCAATAGTTGGTTTCTACGGTTTGATTTTTTCCCTCATTTTTGCCATTACCGGTTTGGTATGGGTGTTTCCCAACTTTGCTGATTTTTATTACAAAGTCATAGGCGGTCAAAAATCGCTCCAATACACAGACGCAGTATCTGTTAGAGGGACAAAAGACAGTAGGCTCATTAATCCAATGGACTCCTTATTTGAACAGCACAAAAACACGATTTTTGATTATAAGTCATTTGAGATCCATCCACCGGAAACAGATAGCTCAAGCGTACTACTGGTAACAAATCCTTGCAGTGGTACCTATTGGAAGAGCGATTACATTTTTTATAACCAGTACAATTTAGCAGAATTAGAAGTTGGACACATTTGGGATCGTTTTGCAAAAGCAGGAGTAGCGGATAAGATATTGAGGTTAAATTATGATGTGCATGTGGGTGCTGCATTGGGCCTTCCCGGAAAAATCATTGCCTTTATAGCCAGCCTGTTAATAGCCTCTTTACCCATAACAGGTTTTTTGATTTTTTATGGGAAGAAAATCCGGA
>JAGNSQ010000128.1:0-5038 GCA_017987975.1 Saprospiraceae bacterium | reverse complement strand
TATACGGAGACGGAGACCTTGTCCCCACCTTGTGTCATTGGTAGGACGCCGTCGGAATATTATGTGGATTGTATTGAAGACTGTACTTTGCTCATTTCCAATTCGGATATGGAAGAAGAAGTAAACAGTAAATTTCCGAAATTTGAAATCATGTGCCGGAAATTGTCGGAAGAATTGTTGGCAAAGGAACGTTTAGAATTTGATGAGTTTAGAACATCCTCACCTGAGCAGCGATACCTGAGTTTGCTTGAAAAGAGGCAGGATCTTATACAGCGGGTGCCGCAGCACCAGTTGGCCAGTTATCTTGGCATAACCCCCCAATCATTGAGTAGATTAAGAGCAAGGATTTTAGAAAGAAGTAAGGGGTAAGTCATTTCTTAACTTAAGTGAATGAAATTGGGAAGGTCGCCCATCTACTTTTGCCGTATTATTTAATTGAATTAAAAAATATATGCAAAGGAGAAGGATATGGGTGGCACTCACCCTGGTGTTGTTGTGCGGTTTGCAGGTGATTGGGCAAGATGGGAACAATGAAAATAGAAAGTGGTTTGTAGGTAGCACTTTGTTGCTCCTGGGCAATTTGGATGATACCAACAATCCGGAGTACATCCAATTGAATGCGGGCTATCGGATAACACCCAAAGATGTGGTTCAATTTAGATTTAAAAGGTCTATTTATGCCTGGCCCCTGGGCATCCCTTTTGGGCCTGATTTTGATGCACCCGGACTCAACTATCCCGGACATGCTCGCATCCTGGCACCTCAGCTTGGCTACCAGCGATTTTGGTGGAAGGGAGTCTATACGTCGCTCTACGTTTTGAATGCTTTTGAGAAATATGTGGATGTGAATAAGAAAAAGATTGGCAATGGTTTCACCTTGTACACCGACTTTTATCTGGGCTATCATTTTACGTTTTTTAAAGACCGCTTCTTTTTTGAACCCGCAATTGGCATTAGCTTATGGCCCATAAGGACGGGGGTTCCGGATTCTTTTAGGGCAGTGGAAGACAAATGGAATAACTATTTTATCCAGCCAGGGCTTGACTTTGGTTTTAAGTTTTAGAATGGTCGTAATCCGGCAGCCGGCTTAAAGTGGAGGGTGTTTTTTTAGAAGCAGGTGTCACCGATTTTCTGTGGCACTCTTTCTATTTTTTAATTTAAGCAAGCTAACATTTCTTTTGTCCAGGTCTAATTACGACGCTGACTAATTAATGATTTCAAAAATAAACAGGAGTAGCTCATTTCTTAACTTAAGTGAACGAAGTTGAGCTACACTGCCAGTTACTTTTGCAGCATCAATTAATGAAAATTAAAAAATATATGCAAAAGAAAAGTTTACTCATGGGCTTCGTCCTTCTAATGACCAGTAATTACCTGCTTAAAGCACAATATGCAAGTACGGATGGTGGGTATAAAAAGTGGTTTGTTGGCACCTCTTTATTTGTGATCTTGGGCAATTTGGACAGAGAGAATCCGCCCGATTTTGTTGAATTTGATTTGGGTTACCGACTTTCCGGAAAAGACGTAGTGAGGCTTTCGCCTAAAACCTGGAAGTATGCGTGGCCCAACGGCATCCACCCATTTCTAAACGATGCCTACAAAAAGCCGGAAGAAAAATTTCCCGGTTATGTGCGTGAATATGGACTGACAATGTCTTATCAGCGATTTTTTTGGAAAAATTTTTATGCACAATTGGACGTCATGCCTACCTACCAAAATTTTGTCAATGACAATGGTCGAAAAGTAGACGATGGCTTTCAAATTTTCAACTCCTACCGGGTTGGATACCACATCAAGTTGTTTAATGATCGATTTTTTCTTCAACCTTCCATTTGTATGACCCACAGGGCCTATCATACCCCATTGCCCAACGGATTTAAACAGTTGGACGATCAATGGTCAAAATTTGTGTTTCCCGAACCCGGGCTCAATATTGGATATAATTTCTAAGTGCAAAGAAGGATGAAAAATATCAAATATAGTATTGTGCTATTGGTCATATTGATCAACAGTGCTTGTTCTCAGCAATCCTTTCAACCCATACAATACACCGAAGATTTTTTGATAGACAGCCAAAGATTTGAAGCGTTGCAGGGTTTTGTGGATGTGCCCGAAGACTATACAGACAGGAATTCCAGAAGGATTCAACTTCCGGTATTGGTGACCAAGACTCCCAATAAAAATCCTAAAGAAGCTGTATTTTGGTTGGACGGTGGGCCTGGTGGGAGCAACATCATTTCACGAGAAAAAATCGATTTAAGATCCGCTGCCAATGCGCTGAAAAATCACGATTTTGTATGTGTGGGTTATCGCGGTGTGGATGGTTCCATAAAGTTGGAAGCCCCAAAAATTACCAAGGCCTTTAAAGGATTGGATCATAAAATGTTGAGTGAAGAGTCGATTCGTAATATCAAGGAGACCATTAAAGATTATAAAGCAGATTTAAAAGAAAAAAATATTGACATTAACCAATACCATATTTTGAATGTAATTGAAGATATGGAAACTGTAAGGAAACAATTGAGGTATCAAAAAATAAATTTGCTGTCGGTCAGTTACGGTACCCGAGTGGCCTTGTTGTACAGCTATCGATATCCCGAAATAGTACATCGAAGCTTAATGATAGGAGCCACGCCGCCTGGATATTTTCTGGCAAGACCCGAACAAGCCGAAGCAGTGATTGACAAATACGATCAATTGTATAGAGAAAACATCAATAGCAGCTATTCCATAAAAGAGACGATGAAAAAGGCACTAACCAACATGCCCAAAAGATGGTCTGTTTTTAGGTTGGATGCTGATAAAATAAAAGCGGGCACTGTCAATGCGCTGTACAATGTAGATTTTGCGGTCTCTGTTTTGGATGCCTACAAACAAGCAGCAGAGGAAGGGGACTACAGTGGCTTGTTTATGTTACAAAAACTATCGGATGTTAGTCACCCCAAAGTGATGGGCGACGTATATGCCAAAACAGTGACGGCCGATTGGGATAACAACCAGGATTATGAATGGGAGATGCGAAACAGCCGTGGTCTATTAGGTGGCAATGTATCGTTGTTATATGCAGCTACTGCAAAAGAGTGGGACATGATTCCCATCCCATCTGCCTATCAAAAATGCCGACAATCCAATACAGAAACATTAATCATAAGTGGAGATTTGGACCACAGAACACCACCGGAAATTGTGGATAAGGAGTTGATGCCATTTCTTACTAATGGCAGACACATTGTCCTGAAAAATTGTTCCCATATAGATATATTGTCGGTAGTAATGAAAAATGAAACATTCATTGAGCAGTATTTTGAAATGGGAGAAATAGTTGAAACAAGCCTCGTGGTTCCTGAAAAAGTAGATTTCACCCCTAAAATCAAAATGGGAAAATTCAAGATATTTTTATTTGGTGTGTTTAAGTAATGACAGGATTGATGTAGAGGATGAGCGCAGAAAAATAGCAAGCTGCGCAAAGTCATGCCATTGGGTTTAAGGGCAGGATGGCTGTGGAATGTAATAGGACCAAAGAAGCTAGTACTGCATGATGATATTTAGTAAATAGAGTAGATTTGTATCATGGAAATGTTAAACATAGAAACGAAACGACTAAAAATTCGACAGCTTAAATTGACTGATTTGGTTGATTTTCATTTTTATCGCTCTAATCCTGAAGTTACCCAATACCAGGGTTTTGATGTGATGACAGAGGAGCAGGCCAGTGATTTCATACAAGACAACCTGACAAAAAATTTTGGAAAGGCGGGAGAATGGGTGCAGTATGGCATTGAAAACAAGGAAAGTGGTCGGCTCATAGGTGATTGTGCCATCAAGCTTGATGCATATGACACCAGAATTGCGGAAATAGGGATTACCATTTCACATCTCGAGCAAAAAAAGGGATATGCCAAAGAAGTGATGATGGGGCTTCTGTCTTTTCTTTTTGATGAAAAAGAGATCCACCGGGTTGTTGAAATTGTGGATGCTGAAAACACAGCATCGATCTGCCTTTTAAAAAGCATTGGTTTTAGGCAAGAGGGGCATTTTATTGAGAATATATTTTTTAAGGGAAAATGGGGAAGTGAGTATCAGTATGCCATGTTAAAGAGAGAATGGGACGAGAGGGGTAAGTGAGTGTGATCATTGTCATTGAGCTGGTTTCAGCTATGATGGGTTAGCAGTTGGCACCCAAATAATTTTGAGTCAGCGTATAAGGGAGGAAAACGGTAAGGCAACCGTTGACTTACGGCTAAGTGCCTGGGATCGTTGTGACTGATTGGTGCTTGATGGTGGGGGAGGGCTGAGTTGTGTAATGATTTTTTTTGGGGATATGCCAGAATTGAGTCGCCGGATTTAGCCCACTGAAATTGGATTATATAAACAGTCAGGTGTGGGCTCGAAAACCCTTGAGAGGGTGTTGGTTTAAGTTGTCGCGAGAAGATGAGGTATAGGCCCAAAGTGACTTTGATTTTATATGTATAACATACATAAAATCGCATTCTTACTTAAGGCCTGTCATCTTACATATGAAAAAGATAAGGTGAAGTCAGACTTAAATTTTGAGTCAGCCGAAGTATTGGTAGCGCAAACAAATAAACGTGAGACTCCGTGAGGGTCAGACAGTGATTTTATCCCAACCCCCACGCACAACACCGCCTATTATCCAATTTTAATTTGGTACAAACGACATATTTGTCCGACGAACAAAATGTTCTTTGGCTGGATGTTCAGATGCAAATTATTATTTTTCCGTTTTAAAATTGTTGGGTTTTGATTAAATTTACAGAGATTAAAAATACATAGCATGAAAAAATTATCCCTGCCCAATTGATGGAAGTGAAGGTACCGTTTTATAATCCATTGATGAGGAAAGCCCATTTGGGTGTTAAGCATTTTTTAAGCGTTTATAAACGTTTAAAAACTAAGGTTTCTAAGCGTGTAATAAATGAGTATAAACGTTTAGTAGAGGATAGTAATATTAAAAGTCAGGGATTTATGAAATTTGATAAAGTTGCGCCTATAGGGGAGTTGCGGATATATACATGTT
>JAGNSQ010000127.1 GCA_017987975.1 Saprospiraceae bacterium | reverse complement strand
TGGATTAAAACTTAGGGCAATAAGATTTGTATTGTGATTTTCTCCTGAAAAGGCTTTCACTATCACTGATATTGAAACTGAGGTTTACCATGGCTGTAAAATACCAATCTTTCACATTTGCGCCTCCTCGTTGGCTACCTGTCTGTCGTTCCATAGGCTCTCCTTGACCCAAATACTCGGGTGTACGATCGCTCAAACGGGCGGCAAGCTCTCCATTCACTTGCATTAGCTCATAATAGTTGACATAGTTGGCACTAACATCATCAATGTAGTCAGTAAGAGTAGTTCTAGCATTGATTTCAAAGCCAATATCAAAATTTCGGCCGGCTTTGATTATGGCTCCTGCACCAAAAGGTATGGCCAATGAATATTTGCTGTATTTTTTACCAAATCCACTAGCGCCCTGACCTTCGGTGCCCAAAGGTTGAAGTTCATATGTATTGCCCTCAAATTGTGTTTTTGGATTGAAATAAAATCCAGCAAGCCCGGCAGTAAAGTAGGGACTAAACACCTGTTCTCCTCCATAAGGTTGATAACCAAACAAGTAATACTCACCTGTTACACTCATTTCAGCCAAATTGGACTGAAAATTTAAATTTCTTTGTTTTTGCCATTCCTGACTACTTTGGGCATCGTCACCTTTTAGTTTTCCTAACAGAAAACCCGCTTTCAAACCAAAGCGGCCTCTGTAGTTATATTTACCATAAATCTGAATGGCCGTCCCCCCGTTGTTGCTCAGATTGCTTGAAAACTCGGGAGCATTTAAATCTCCCCAATAGATAGATTTCCCTAAGCCGAGTCCAAGTTGTATTCCCTGAGCATGTAAGCCAAGTGAAAGAAAAATGATCGCTACAATTAACCACGATTTCATGACAAAGTATTGGTTATAAAGTGCAAATATATAATAGATTAATCAAATGTAAAAATATTTTAATACATAATTAATTGAAAAAAAGTAAAACCATGTATTTATTAAACCCATTAACTCAGATTTACCCTATCCAAGCGCTAATTTTTAAATAAATATTAACACAACCAAACAAATGATACCCAATTGTGCTTTCTGTCAAAAAATTTACTCTATTTGTTTGTAAATCAAAGTAATCGGACGGAATCCTGTTGTACAATGGGTGGCCCATACCGCCAAATTGGAGTTGCCCCTTGCCCCCATCCAAAGTGTGGGTTTGAAGTATGAATAAATAGGTATAGATTTGCGGGCTAAATCATTGCACATGAAATCAATTTTATTTACGGCTGTATTGCTATCTTTTACATTTTTATCAAATGCCCAAATGGCACCAAAAAACTGGTACCATATGGACGCAACCGAAGGCTACAATGGCACTTCTAGCTCAAAAGCTTTCAAAGAAATTATTAAAGACAAGATCGGCAAAACGGTAGTAGTAGCAATTATTGACTCCGGCATCGATGTAGAACATGAAGATTTGAAAGCCAATATCTGGAAAAATCCCGGTGAAGTGGCTGGAAATGGTATTGATGATGACAAGAATGGCTATATCGACGATGTGCATGGTTGGAATTTTATCGGTGGTCCTGATGGAAAAAATGTTGGACCTGAAACCTATGAGGTAACCAGACTGTATTCTAGCCTTAGATATAAGTATGAAAACGCGGATCCTGCACTTTTAAGTAAGGAGCAGAAAGTAGAATATGACAAATTTGTAACCTACAAAACACAGGTAGAATCCGAAAGACAAAAGGCAACTGAAGAATTGGGTCAGATTGCTGCATTTGAAACCCAGGTGCTGAATGGCATGAACCAATTGGAAACTGCAATGGGTGAGAGACTTAATGATGTAAATGTTATCCTCAACTCTGAAAACCCACTGAAAGAATTGAACTTAAATGAAAATCCTGAACTCAATATGGCCATCAATGTAGCCAAACAAGTACTGAAGCAGTCAGATGAAATTACTTCAATTCACCAGTTGAAAGAACAGTTGGTTACCATATTAGAGGAAGAAAAAACAGGGGCCCAAAACAAATTGGATTATGCTTATAACCCAGATTATGATTCCAGGAAATTAATCGTAAAAGACAATTATACCGACTCCAACGAAAGGTTTTATGGCAACAATGATGTTGAGGGTCCTGATGCCCTGCACGGCACTCACGTTGCCGGGATTGTTGGTGCAGTGGTTGGGAATGAGATTGGAAACGATGGCGTAGCCAGAAACGTCAAACTCATGTCTGTCAGGGCAGTTCCTGATGGAGATGAGAGGGATAAAGATGTGGCAAATGCCATTAGATATGCTGTTGACAATGGTGCCAGCATCATCAACATGAGCTTTGGAAAGGGTTATTCCTGGGATAAAAAAGCAGTTGATGAGGCCGTAAAATATGCAGCCAAACACGATGTGCTTTTAGTCCATGCTGCGGGTAACTCTGGACAAGACAATGATAAAACGGACAATTTTCCCAACGACTTTTTAGGCAAACATGGTTTTATTTTTAAGAAAAAATGCCATGCCGATAATTGGTTGGAAGTAGGAGCTCTTTCATTCAAACCCGGAGAAGATATGGTAGCAGGATTTTCAAACTATGGTAAAAACAATGTTGACCTTTTCTCACCGGGTGTTCAGATTTATGCTACAACTCCAGGTGACCAGTATCAATATTTGCAAGGTACCTCGATGGCCTCTCCGGCTGCAGCAGGTGTAGCGGCTGTGATAAGATCATACTACCCTTCTCTCACTGCCAAACAGGTAAAAGAAATATTAATGAAATCTGTTAAACCACTAACTGACGTAGTTAAAAAACCAGGTACCAAAGGCGCAAACAAGGTTCCATTTAATGAATTGAGCGTAAGTGGAGGCACCATCAACCTTTACAGTGCCCTTCAGTTAGCAGCCAAAACCAAAGGAAAGAAAAAGATCAAAGAAGAGAATAAACAAGGAGCATAACCTCCTTATTTTTCAAAGAATCAAAGAGATGGAGAGGATTATATCTTTTATAAAAGGAGCTGACAGTGAAAAAGTAAGCAATGGCTTGCTTACCACTTCATTCCTCTCCGTCTTTGTTGTTTTCTGGCTCTTTTCCCGCTTTCTTAAATACAATGAAACCAGACCCGGACTTGCATTGTACGATCCAATTTTATCTTCGATAGGTCCTTACGATCACAATCTTTCGATCTTTCTTTTAACTTATGGATTGGTCTTATTCGGCCTTTATTGGGCATTACAAAACCGAATAGGAATGCTAACAACCAATTTATCGATCTGTTTTTTAATTGCCTTTAGAGCATTTACCTTGTTTAGTTTTCCATTGGAACCACCCACCGGTATCCTTCCCCTTCAAGATCTTTTTTTAAAAAATACATTTTATTGTCAGGAAGTACTTTTGAAAGATCTTTTCTTCTCCGGTCACACAGCCTCTGTATTTTTGCTTTATTTTTTGATCCCCCAAAAATGGGTCAAAAGGGTCTTATTGGTCGGAGGATTAAGCCTTGGAATTTTACTCATGCACCAACACGTGCATTACTCCATAGACATTTTGGCAGCTCCTTTCTTTTCGTGGATTGCATATCAGGGAGCATGCTTTGCCCGCAAATACATACTTGGTTCTGAAATGGAATTGGAATCGATCGAAATAGCAGAAAAATAATTACTCTTCTTTTTTCCTGGTTATCAACGGTATTTTTTTGACCACCAGTTGAATAGTGTCTTGTAACCTGTCCTCAAACATGGTAATCTTTGACCTCTTCATCTCGGTTATCACTTCATTGCTAAAATGGCGGACGGTGATCATCTCCAACCCCTCTTCAACCACTACCGAAAACTCTGAGCCTAATTTCTCTTGTAGCAATCTTATTTTTTCATGATGATAGTTGACACAAAGAGTAAATGAAATAGCCGTATTTCTCATCATGTTTACCTTTATACGCAACGCAGACAAGATGCCAAAGATATTGCTCAGGTGATGCTCCGCTACAAATGAAAAGTCCTTTACAGAGATTGAAACCAAGGCCTGGTCTTCTTCAATAACAACAATAGGAGGATAATAACCTTCTCCTTCAGAAGAAATTTTAGTGCCATGCGATTGAGGATCATCAAAAGGTCTTACAAATAATGGAATGTTTTTGTTCTGCAAAGGTTTGATGGTTTTCGGGTGTATTACCTTCGCACCATAATAAGTCATTTCAATAGCTTCGTTATAAGACAGCTTCTCAATTTTAGTGACATTTTCAAATTTTCGCGGATCGGCTGTAAGTACTCCCGGCACATCTTTCCAAATATGCATGGCCTCAGCTGTGCAGCAATAACTCAAAATGGCAGCAGTATAATCAGATCCTTCTCTCCCTAAGGTTGTGGTGTGGTTTTCTGCTGTAGAACCTATAAAGCCCTGTGTTACCACTATATCATGACTTGCCATCAGCTGATCCATTGCCTTGGAAGTTTTTTCAGTAGTTATACCCCATATCACCTTGGCTTCCCGATGGATTTCATCGGTGTATAAGACACCTCTAATGTCAAGCCAGGTCGCTTTAACACCTTCTTTGATCATTGCGTGACACAAAATCCGACTGGAAACCAATTCGCCAATAGAAACTACCTGATCATAAACATAATCAAATGAGTCTTCCGGTTCATCTTCGAGAATCCAATCAATCTCAACGAAAAGATCATTTACATCTTTTTCGGCATCCGTTCCTGCCAATCCCAAATTTTGAAGGATAGAAGCATGATTTTGTCTAACAGCAGCCAATTTGTCGAATGCAGTACCATCTTTGGCAAAATAAGATTTTACTACATCTTCAAGGGCATTGGTAGTTTTGCCGGTTGCTGACACAACAACCGCAATCTTTTCAGCCGGAAAATGTTTCATTATTCCAATGACATTCTGGATTCCTACTGCATCTTTTACCGAGGCTCCTCCAAACTTAAAAACATTCATATCTCTTGATTTTATTGCTCTGTATCCGCTTGTATTAAGGCATTTCTACTTTCATTACTATCAATGGCCAATTCAATAAGGGTTGTAATCAAATCCTTATAAGCCAAACCTGAAATTTCCCACAGTTTTGGATACATACTGATTTTTGTAAACCCGGGTATAGTGTTTATTTCATTGATAAACAACTCTCCATCAGGTGTTAAAAACATATCCACTCTCGACATGCCTTCACATTCTAAAAGCCTGTAAGTTTGAATGGCTAGCTCTTGAATTCTTTCTACCTCTTGTTGGGAGAGCTTTGCCGGAATATCCAAAACGGCCCCACCCTCATCAATGTATTTGTTTTCAAACGTATAAAAGGATGATTTAGGAATTACCTCGCCTACGGACGATGCTTTGGGGAAGTCATTGCCTAAAACTGCACATTCCACTTCTCTGCCGGTCATTTTTTCTTCTACAACAACCTTTGGATCATATTTGAATGCATGGGCAAGTGCTTTATCAAAGCTGGTTTTATCGTTAACAAAACTAACTCCTACAGAAGAGCCCAGGTTAGCAGGTTTGATAAACAGTTCCTTCCCAAGTTTAGACACGATTTCTTCATAACTCATAGTATCATTGTAATTCTTTCGAAGGGTCACAAAATTGGCGACCGGGATGCCTGCGTCTCTTAATAATCTTTTGGTGACATCTTTGTCCATGCCAATGGAAGAACCTAAAATACCACATCCAACACATGGCAAGTTTGCCAATTTCGCAAAACCTTGCACAGAGCCATCTTCACCATAGGTACCATGAAGTACTGGAAATACAACATCGATTTTACCAGCCTCTTCAAAATTGTCAGCCTTAATCAATTGATGTTCATTTGTGTTTTGCGACAATAAAACTACGTTGGCTTCATTCAGCATACTAATTTTACCAGGATCATCTGCGTGCATTAGCTGCATTGCTCCTTCATTGAGATGCCATCTTCCTTTCTTATCAATGCCAATGAGTACGGGCTCAAATTTATCTAAATCCAATGCATCAACTACATTTTTTGCAGAAAGCAGTGAAATCTGGTGTTCAGTGGACCTTCCGCCAAATAAGATGGCCACTCTTTTTTTTGATGTACTCATATTACATTTTTTGCAAATATCTCACTTTTGTGGAATATTTGCACCTAAACCAATTTGATTATATTACCGGCTTCTTTGAAATCCCTCTCATCATTCGAAGCAATGATAACAGTTTTATTTTTGAAATACTGATTCGCCAGTCTGTGATACCATTCTTTATTTCCTTCATCCAAATAAGAGGTTGGCTCATCTAAAAGTAATAAAGGGCATCCAGATAACATCGCAAATAAGAGGTTAACTTTTTGCTGCATCCCACTGCTGTACTGAGCTACCACCTTATTGCCAGGGTGCTTCCATTCCAACAAATCCAGTATTTCTTTAAATTTTAGTTTTTCTGAACCGTCTTTGAATTTTTGAAATAACCGATAGTTTTCACTTAAGTCAAAATCTTTGATTATCATAGAATAGGGCGCCGCCAAAGCGACGTGTTGATATACTTCCTTCCTTCCAATAACACGATTTACCTGTTGGTAGATAATATCACCCGCGCTTGGAGTAAGAAAGCCACACAGCATTTTGATCAAAGTAGATTTACCTGATCCATTAGGCCCCGAAATTCCGGTAATGGAGCCCGGTGAAAAATGATGTGAAAAGGGCTTGACGATGGTTTGACCCGCATAAACCTTTGAGAGGTTTGTAGCAACCACATCAATAGCTATCACTTGTCGATGGGTCTGAATTCTCTGATGATGCCTGTTGGAGAGTTATGGATGAATTCCAGAATTTCTGTCTTGAATCTGGTATCCGGCAACTGGGACTGGATTTCATCAAGGGCTTTTGAAATATTATAGCCTTTTACAAATAAGATTCTATAAATATCACTTATCTGATTTATCTCCTCTTGTGTATAACCTCGGCGTTGAAGCCCTGTACTATTGACACCCGCATAAGTTAGAGGCTCTCTGGCAGCTTTCACATAGGGTGGTACATTTTTTCTCACCAAAGATCCTCCTCCAATATAGGTGTTTGCGCCTATATGGACAAATTGCTGAACCGCACATGAGCCCCCTAATATGGCATAATCATCCATCTCCACGTGGCCAGCCATCTGAACAGCATTACTGATAATACAATGATTGCCAACAATACAATCATGACCAAGATGAACATAAGCCATAATTAGACTGTTGTGTCCTACCGCGGTTTTTTCCCTGTCTACGGTACCTCTGTTAATAGTTACACATTCCCGGATGGTTGTATTGTCTCCAATCTCTACTGTTGAGTATTCTCCTTTAAATTTTAAATCCTGAGGAACACCTGAAATTACAGCTCCTGGGTGAATTTTACAGTTTTTACCAATTCTGGCACCATCAAAAATGGTTACATTGGGTCCGATCCAGGTACCCTCACCAATTTCAACGTCACCAGTAATTACGGTAAAACTTCCCACCTCCACATTGTCCGCTATTCTAGCGTTGGGGTCGATTTCGCAGAGCTTGTTGATAATTTCCATTCACTTAACTTTCGCCGTTCCCAGCGTTTATTATGCTTGTCTTTTAATAATTTGAGCTGTCAATTCACCTTCACTCACAATCTTATTTCCCACATAAGCAGTGCCCTGCATATGTACAATACCCCTGCGAATGGGTGAAAGCAACTCCATTTTAAGCAACAATGTGTCCCCGGGCACCACTTTATTTTTAAATTTTACATTTTCCATTTTTAAAAAGTAGGTGTCCCACAAATGAGGTTCCTCAACCGTTGAGAGGGCTAAAATGCCCCCTGTCTGGGCAAGGGCTTCCATTTGCAGCACTCCCGGAAAAACTGGATTCCCCGGAAAATGCCCCTGAAATAGCTGCTCGTTGTATGTAACGTTTTTAACACCTACAACGTGGCTTTCAGACTTATCAATTATTTTGTCAACTAACAAAAAAGGATATCTGTGTGGCAACATTTTTTTAATTCCCTCAACATCCAGCACAGGTGCTTTATCTGGATCATACATTGGCTTACCCTTCAACTTACGCTGATCTGAGAGCTTTTTCTTCAATAGACGAGCAAATTCTGTATTTATTTTGTGGCCAGGCTTCACAGCAATAATCTTACCCTGAATGGGTCTTCCTACCAGGCTCAAATCACCAATTAAATCCAATAATTTATGTCTTGCCAACTCATTAGGGAATAATAACTTATTCTCATTCAATACTTTATCATCGCCCAACGTCCTATGCGCCAAATTAAATTTGGTAGCAAGTTCGTTCAGTCGTTCTTGTGTTAAGCCGGGTTCTGCCAAAACAATAGCATTCTCCAGGTCTCCCCCTTTTATCAATCCATTATCATAAAGATAGATCAATTCATTTGTGAAAACAAAGGTTCTACAAGATGCAATTTCTTTCTCAAAATCTTCCCCTGCACAAAAAATGGCAGTCTGCTCCTCAACCGTTGAATTGGGGAAATCAATGAT
>JAGNSQ010000126.1 GCA_017987975.1 Saprospiraceae bacterium | reverse complement strand
TTCGGAGGTTTCGGAGGTGATCGGAGGTTTCGGAGGGATTGGAGGTTTCGGAGGGATTGGAGGTGTCGGAGGTGATCGGAGGTTTCGGAGGTGATCGGAGGTTTCGGAGGGATCAGAGGTTTCGGAGGGATTGGAGGTGTCGGAGGTGTCGGAGGTGTCGGAGGTGTCGGAGGTGTCGGAGGTGTCGGAGGTGTCGGAGGGATTGGAGGTGTCGGAGGGATTGGAGGTGGCTTTTCCTACTATACAGGGACACTGGAGTAGAGTTCGGAGGGATCGGTCAAATTTGATAAGAGAGAAAGGGAAGGTTATAAAAAAGCAAAACCCTGACAATCAGTGATTATCAGGGTCTTCAGTAGGGGCGATAGGATTCGAACCTACGACCCCTTGGTCCCAAACCAAGTGCGCTAACCGGACTGCGCTACGCCCCTGTGCTTTTGCGGTGAGACCGGGATTCGAACCCGGGGTACCAGTTTCCCAGTACGACAGTTTAGCAAACTGTTGGTTTCAGCCTCTCACCCATCTCACCTTTTTCCACGAAAATAACTCGTTTGTGAAAAGCGAGTGCAAATATACAAAGCTTATCGAATTTTCAAAATCGAACATTCAAAATATTTAAAAGAAAAGTGGGAAAGCCCGTGTACATTGGGCAAAGAGAAAAATAATAATGTAATAGGTAAGGGCTAAAAATGCGAAAAGCCCAAGTTTACTTTCAAACTCAGGCTCTTTCGACTAAGGTCTCAAAATAAGAAAACTACTTCTTTATAGAGCTACGCTATTTTTCGATAGATGGCACAAATTTAAGCAAAGATGCCAAATTTGCAACTCTTAGATAAACGAAGAAACTTGAAATAAAGTTTCTATACATTGAAAAAAAATATATATTATTAATTTCCGGATATCTGTTGTTTGATTTTTTTTGTGATATGGTTGTAAAAATTATCACATATAAAAATTACAACAATTGTAATATTTTTAATAAAAAATCAAAAAATACAAAAGTTACCCTACATGAATACCCAATGTCAATGGGATTTTGAAAAGTGCCCGGAACAGGAATCGAACCTGCACGCCCTAACGGACACATGGCCCTCAACCATGCCTGTCTACCAGTTCCAGCATCCGGGCAGATGCTGACGAATCAACATTTCAAAAGTGGTGCAAATGTAGGATTAATTCAAATAGTTGCCAAATTAAATCCAACAAATCCTTTTAAGATAATTATCCACTGATCAGATATTTTCTTCCAGCCTTTCCATCAATCTGGTTGAAATTTTGAGGAAGTCGGTTTCTGTAATCACCCCTATCAATTCGCCGTCATTGACCACAGGAAGACAGCCTATTTTGTTTTCCTTCATGATCTTCATAGCTTCCAACAAGGAGGCATCCTGAGTGACTGTATAGGGGTTTTTGATCATTACATCGCTCACCAGAAAAACCTTTTTAGAATTCCTGTTTTTGACAAAATGCCTCAGCAGTAATCTGGAGGTAACCAGACCAGCCAGCTTTCCTTTGCCATCTTCAACGGGCAGGTATCTCACCTTTCTCCAGTCCATCATATCCGCTACCAATTCGATGATATCAGATTGTTGAACCGTAAAAAGGTCTGTCTCCATGCATTCACCTACGAGAAGGTGAGAGGGTTTATAATCTTTGATCATATAAGAGTCTGGAAGCGGCCAGTTGTGGACCTCATGACCACTGATCTGGTTTTGAATGATGGTTGCAGTTAGCGTTGAAAGTGCCTCATCAACGGTAGATTCCTCTTTTAGACCTGTAAATGCCCTTAGCATCCATCTGGCTCCGTTCATATGTTTTTCAGCTCTTTCCCTAATAATTCCTAGGTATTTGCTGATATCGGCTTCATCCACGTTTCTTGATCTTAGCCCTTCTTCTGCTAATGGTATTAATTCGTGTTTTATCAAATCTACAGAGCTTACTTTCTGATCGTTGAACCAGGTAAACTTGGAGTCAATGCCAAATTTGGCTGCCTTGGTAAAGTTATCACTCACATCGTCAAAGCTCATTTTTTTACGAATATCGGTAACATGATTGGACATTCCTTCCATCATGCCCAGCCAGAAGCAGGCATTGGCTACTTCGTCGGCTACTGTGGGGCCAGAAGGAATGACTCTGCACTCAATTCTGAGGTGGGGTTTTCCGTTGTCACTTATGCCATAACAAGGCCTGTTCCATCTGTAAACGGTTGAATTATGGACCTGCAATGACCTCAATTTGGGGACGATGCCCTGGGAAACCAAAGCCAGCGAATCTTCTTCCACATCAGAACTCAATAAAACCCTGAACCTGCTGATATCTTCTTTGTAAATTTCGAGAATGCTTTCATTGAGCCAAGCCTTGCCAAACGCAACCCTTGGACTTCTTTCCCGCATATGTTCGTTGGATGAACGAGTATCCAGAGCTTGCTGGAACATGGCAATTCTTGACTCGTGCCATAAACGTTTACCAAAAACAACAGGAGAATTGGCTCCAATTGCCATTATAGGGGCCGTAAGTGCCTGGGCAATATTGTATTTGTGTACAAAGTCATGAGATGCTACCTGAAGATGAACCTGAAAGCTAGTGTTGACTGCTTCCAACAATGGAGAATCGTGTTTGAGGTAGAGTTCATCCAGTCCATCCAATCGCAGCTCAAAGTTGGCGCCCTGTAATTGGTTGTGGATGGCTGCCATGAGAGCATAGTACCTTTGTTTTGGGGTAAGATTGTCCATCGTTAAATGGTACTTTCTTAGTGTTGGCAAGATGCCTGTGAGCACCAGGGAAACCCCCATTTCATTCAATACATTTTGGATGATGTTGAGTTTATCGCTGTTTTCAGTGTGCATGTCATGAAAACAAGAGCCGGTAAACTCGCGCGGGGTTAGATTGGTTTCAAGGTTAAATTTAGCCAATTCGGTGCCAACCCAGTCGTATTCTTTCAGCTTTTCTAACGCTTCAATCGCCACAGTGGCCGGTTTGTAATTGCTGAGATTGACCATTACCATTTCCTGCTCTGCGCCTATCCTGGCGATGTCGTTTTCAAACCAGTTGTTGTCCAACATATGTTCAAAAGACCTGACATCGTCTAACAAAGACTTTACAAATTTTTGCATCTGTCTTTGGTCTTTCACTAATGATACTCTCTGTTCTCCCATTTGTTTACTGCAGTTATCTTTTGACAATTGAAACTTTTGTGAAATAATCTTTCCCAGTCACAAAAAAACCAATTTTTACACTCTTTTTACAACTAAAAGTGCGCCAAGTTTGATTTTATTTGGAATCCCACTCAGATTTTCATTGAAAATATGTTAAAATGATCAAAAAACAGGAAAAATTGCGTTACAATGGCTGCTAAACGACGTTGAAGTGGAAGATATTAAAGTCATTACTTTTAGTTTCGTTACATTTGCACAAGTCGACAACATAACAATAGTGAAACAAATCATGATAAAAAACGGAATTTACTTATTTGCAGTTGTAAGTATCATATTAATTGTCGGTTGCAAAAGCACAAAAAAAGTGAGTAATGGTCCTGAAATGCATCAATATGCTATGCACGTTGGGCCTTGTTTTGGATATTGTCCGGTTTTCGATATTTACGTTTTTGAAGACGGTAAAGCAATTTGGGATGCAAGGCGATTCCACAAAACAAATGGCAAATTCCAAAGAATGCTGAGTGAGGCTGAGTTGGCGCAACTGAATAAAGCCTTTAAAGAAGCCAATTTGTTTAAAATGGAGGATGAGTACCCAACCATGGTAGCAGATTTACCGGCCATCACCCTTAGTCATGTGAAGAAAGGGAAGGTTAAAACGGTCAAGGCGAATGAAAAAATGCCTGACGCATATGAAAAATGTGTAGATCTGATGCGACAGATGACCCAAGAAGGCAATTGGGAGATGGTAGAAAAATACGCAGATGATGAACCTCAGAGACCTGTCAAAAAAGAAGAGGCGCTCAATTACAATGAAATCATAATTGAACCAAGTAACGGCACCAGTTTACCACGATGGTTTAAAGAAAATGAAGCCTATGGTATTTACCTGATCCGTAAAATCAGTCCGGACCTTAATCTTTGGTTAATTGGCTATGATAAAAATCAATTTGAACCAAAAATGATGCTGGATATGTTGAAAAAAGACACTGCCATTAAAACCGCAGAATTCAATAAACAAACTGAAGAAAGAAACTAAAATTTCCCCTTTATGAAATTAAAATATTTAGTCATTACGCTCATTGCCCTTATTGCATTTACAACAGAAGCAGATGCGCAGAGAACAAGAGTCAGACGCACCAGAGAAACCAGAACAAGAGATACCACCTCATTTACTGACAAACTTACCTATGACATCAGATTTGGCAACATTGGTATTCAAAACGGGTTTAATCTGGCATTGAAACCCAGTGTGGGATACAAATTTGGAAAAGTGATTTCAGCTGGGATAGGTGCCAAGTTATTTTATCAGTATGTCAATGTATTTGGAGCAGATGATTATTCACTTTTTGATTTTGGGGGCTTTGGTTATGCCCGAGGCAAAATCGGTGAAAGTTTTTACCTACAGGCGGAATATAGTTATACTCAATTTGACTACTCATTGTTCCATGGAGTTGACTACAATATAGGGTACCCATGTGTGGGAGGTGGCTACCTTAGTGGAGGAGAAAATTGGAAATACGGCCTGGAAATCATGTTTCCGCTTAACTCCGATGCAAGGGACTTTGGTACACCTCTTGAGTATTGGATCAGTGTAGCTTATAAGTTCTAAAATCATAAAAAGGGCATCAGCCCTTTTTTTATACATTTCCTGTATCTTTTAAAATTGATCCTCTGCTAAGGTAGTCTTTGAGTGACCTGGCAGAATTTTTCAATTCTTCCATTTCACTGTTGATGGCATGGGTAAAAAGTTCATTTTCTGCCTTGATCAATTCCTGGTTGCGGTGACTCCGCGTTTGGTTTTGGAAATTTAGTTTTTGATTGACATCAAGGCTTCTCAGGGTAGTTATTTCTTTGTGATCCAGAGCAATTTCGTGTTCAATTTTATCCAGCAGGTAATCATAAGGAGATCTTTCAGCGATGACTTTGACAAACATGGGTGCTGTTTCAATTGCAATAAAGAGCAACATAATAAAAATACCAGCAATAAACACGGCATGTGATTTCTGGGCTACCCTATCCAATGCTTCCATTCTGGAGGCAAAGCCGGTGAGAGCTACTTTTTGCATATTGGCCAATTCGGTATCTCTCAAAACGAGCAGCTTCTTTTTCTCAGTCTCCTTTTCTGCCAACATCGGTGTAATTTTTTGGACACCACTGGTATAATCAACTTCTGCAAGGGTAGCGGCCTGTTGTTTTGCCTTATAGATGGGGCCCATGTTTCTGATCTTAGAACCGCCCGTGCCATCGGCCTCAGAAAGAGCTTCACCTACCCTCTTGTCTTTGATATCTTTTAGGCCATTCAATTCAGACTTATACCTAGCGATATCTCCATCAATACGGGTGAGGTCGGCAGCGAACCTTGCATTGAGCAGATCTTCGTGTTGTTTACGACGCTCCTGCTGCATGGATACGATTTCAGAATAAATTTCGGTTTCAAATATTTTGAGCTCGAGGGGTTTTGAAATTACCAAACTTATTATAATTGCTAAAACAATCCTTGGCAGGGCCATGGTCCAATCTGCAAAAAAGCTTCCCTTCTTTTTCATGCTAGATACGATGTAACGATCGAGGTTAAAAATGAGCAGGCCCCATAAAAGAGAAAAAAGTATAGACGTGAACAGGTTTCCAAAAACAGTATATAAAGCATATCCCGATGCCATCATGGCAAAAAGTCCTGTAAAAAAGACCGTGGCACCAATGCCCACGTATTTATTAAATTCAGTAGGGGCTTGTTTTAAGATGCGTTCATCGCAACCGGAACAAAAAATAAAAAAGGCAGCCAATCGATCCATTATCCTAAAATTTTGATGTTATAAAAAGTCACTAACTTTTAGAAATGACAGCAAGGAAGTAAGTAGTATTAGAATTAATTGACATTTTTACCCCTCTATGCATCATAACTACGCAGTAGATCATTAAACCGTTACGACCCAAAAATATTGTTCCCATCCTTAAAAAGTTCCATAAATTAGACAAATGGAAGCGAAAACAAGACAAATCTCACAAATTGAAGAAATCTATCAAAATAAAAAACTGAAAATGCCAAAATAAATAAAATTTAAATACGCAGGATTTAAGAAAAGCAGTACCTTTTCATTTTTAGGAATAAAGTGAGGTTTATCCGTTTAAAATATGGTAAATTCGCTTGATGATTGTTTGAAAATGAGGATAGAACCAACCAATTTTAGTTTTAAAACCTGTGTATTGTTACTGATGTTATCGGTGCAAACATTATGGAGTCAGGACACTATTCCTCCTGTAATTGTAACCCCTGGGATGTCCAAAACAACAGGATGCGAAGGAGGCAATATTATGGGAGAGTTTAATCAGTGGTACAGTACAGCGGGCGGCACTATAGCCACAGATAATAGCGGTGTATTTGTACTGGTAGCCAACCTGCCTTTTAATCTGGCATTGGCTAGATTTAATGCTTCTGCAGATACCTTATGCGGAAATACAAAAAATATAGTGCTGGAATTCAGGGCAATTGATCAGGCTAATAATGTATCAGAACCGGTAATAATTTCGTTCAGCGTAATTGACACTTTAGCGCCTATCATTTTTATCAGACCAGAAGCTTCTGCCATTGAATGCACAGCATCTTCTCAAGATTCTCTTAACAACTGGATCAAAAACAAGGGTGGAGCCAAGGCCAGTGATATTTGTAGTCCAACTGTTAACTGGACTGTGTTTTATTACCAAACATCCACTGGAATCCGGGATTCTGCTTCGATTGCGGATGGGCCATACCCGCAGATCCCTGTTGACGCCTGCAACTGGAATGTTATCGTGAGTTTTAAGGTACTCGATGAATGTGGCAATCCAAGTGTTACCCCAATCAGAGCCTTCGACGTAAAAGATACAAAACCTCCTGTATTTTCCAATCTTCCGCCCAATATCACTGTAGCATGCGACAAGGTGCCATTACCTGCTCTCATCACAGCCGAGGATGCTTGTGCAGGTGTTCGACCCGTTACTTTTAGTGAAACATCAACTAAACATCCATCCCCGGTTCAATGCAATCACTATAATTACCAGCTTACAAGAACCTGGTCGGTCAGCGATCTTTGCGGCAATACAGCCAGCCACAGGCAGATCATACAGGTTAAAGATACCATCGGCCCTGTTCTTGTCGGTCAGAGTCCACTCACAGTTTCGTGCGATGAAATAGGATTTCCGGATTCTCTGTTAACCCAAAAAGACGATGCATGTAGTCCTATATTTCTCAGCTATACAGATTCTTTGATGAATGGAAATGTGTGCTCATATCAAAGCAAGCGGACATATATCGCAACAGATGTGTGTAACAATGTGACCCGATTTACACAAGTGCTCAATGTAAGAGACAATATTCCGCCTAAGATTACTACACCCGCCCAGAATATGGGACTGGAATGCGATCAGGCTACCAATGTGCAGGCTGCCTTTGAAACCTGGCTTGCAAACAGAGGCGGAAGTCAGGCCTTAGATGGATGCAGCAGCGGGCTAAATTATTTTGTGGCCGTACCGGGAAGTTATGTATTGGGAGATACAACAAGTTATCCGGGCATTGCTCCAGGAATGTTGGACCCGAGCACCTGCCCATCCAACGTACCCTTTTTTACAAGGGGAGAAAGGGTGGATTTTGTATATTATGATGATTGCGGAAATACCACTGTAACCAGTGCCTTTTTTGGATTAAGAGACAATACACCTCCTACTGTATCTAATTGTGTCCCCCAAATCACTGTAGAAACCAATCCAGGATCATGTGAAGCAAACGTTTCATTTGCCATTCCGGAGGCGACAGACAACTGCGCACAGTTTGCATCACCATTGGTGCGGACAGCAACCTCACCGGTCACTTCAGCTATGCCAGGCAGTAATGAAGCCGTGGTATTTAATGTGAACTTAAGTTTTGGTCCCTATGCAGTTGGAGCATTCTCGCCAACAGCTGAATCAACCCTAATTTTGGATTTAGTGAATTTGGATGCTGATGATGTGTCCGAATTTTTTAACATTGTTGATGAAGATGGTAATCTCATAGGGATGACCAATAATACGGATGGACAATGCGGAGATGGACGCACCGAGTTTAATACCATAAGTGCGGCAAAAATCACTCAATGGCTGGCAGATGGGATGATTCATTTTCAATTGATACCCAACAATCCGGGTGCACCAGTATTAGCGATTAACGACGTTTGTTCCGGCTCTCGAATCAATGGATCGTTGTCAATCCCTATTGACCCAAATAATTTACTTACCACTCGTTATACTGTTGAAGGTAGTGGGGATACTACTGAAATTTTTCCTCCTGCCAATTATAGTGCAACACTTGAGGCCGGCTTCCATCAGATCTCATTTTTGTATACAGATTGTGGAGGCAATCTTTCAAAGTGTA
>JAGNSQ010000002.1:7967-107459 GCA_017987975.1 Saprospiraceae bacterium | reverse complement strand
TAACGGTCTGAAGTCTTAGACCTTCCCATCCGGCCATCTTGCTGTATTTTTCCTGGATGTCTTTTAATGCTTTGGCAGCAGCCTCGGCCTCCTTGCCTTTTTCTGCGCCTGCTGTCATTTTTTGAACCTCTGCACTGATGTCAGCCACCTGGATGAGTTGTTCAACAAACAAGCCCTCTGCTTTTCTTTCATCGGCCATAGTAGTGGCGTAAAAACCTTGTTTGTCAAAATTTTCACCTTCTTTTTGAAGGTCCACTACCACATCTCTTGAGCAGTGGTGATTGGTCATGATGAGACCATCTGGAGAAATGAAGGATGCACTACACCAGGTAGCAAATCTCAGTGAAGATTTTCTTACATCATCCCACCACTTGTCTTCGGGTTTGAAGTTATAGGCTTTGGCAAACCAGTCTTTGGGTGGATTTTCGAAAGTCCACATTTTACCAAAGTCAAAAGGATTTGGTTCTTGATTTTTTTGGGCTTTGACCGTGAGCACTACAAAAAATAAGCTCAGGGCCATCCAGAATTTGAATTTCATGCTGAATGCTTTTTGTTAGATGGCAAAGATAGCAAAAACGCCTCAAAACAGGCATCAGATCATGAGGATATACATCAGTTACTTACTCTTTTGATCTCAGTCTAAATAATCCGGCGGGGAGCTGTCTGGCCAAGGACATAACCTCTTTCTGTGGCCAGGATTGGTACATTTACAAGGCCCGGTCTTTTTCCCGGTTGGATACTGCCCAATTCATCGTCAAAACCTAGTGCCCTGGCTCCGTTGATCGTTACCCATTGGAGCAATTCTTCGATGGGAATCCATGAGTTAAACCGGTGAATGGTCTTAATTTCCTCCCAAACGGACAATTGCCAATTGGAAGTCAAAGAATCGGTACCTAAGGTAAGTGCTTGATGCGCATCCAAAAAGACCCGATAATTGGGCATTCGGTTTTCAATGTACAAGTTGGCATTGGCACAAGTTACCCAATACACCTTTGCACTCCAGGCATAGGCCGCAGCCAGATCTTCTGCTGTAGTGAGGGTATTGTGAACCATGAGGGTTGTCTGCTCGGGGTCCATGTGTTCCATGGCGTAGTGAATGCTGGTTTTTCCGGTTGGTTTAAAATCAGCCAAATCCATTCCAAAGCCCTTGTAAAAGTCAACAAAAGCACCTGTTCCGGTGATAAAAAGTTCATTTTCTGCAGGCGTTTCCTGATTGTGAATGCTCACTACACTGCCTTGCGGGTTGTGCTCTTTGATGTGGTTGAAAAGAGCGGGTGAAACGGTATAAGGGGCATGGGGCACCCGGCTTACCTTGTCCTTTGTAGTGATAGCACTGGCATACGCTTCATAAACGGCCTCATATTGCCCAATGGTAGCCTGGGTCATACCAGGATTGAGAAAATCAAACATTTCAACAAAGGTGCAATACCTTATTTTACTGGATAATTTGGTGGCAAGGGTGTCTTTTTTATTCGAAATGTCACCCACAGCCACGATGCCCTGGTCGTACATGTATTGGTCATTGTCACGGATCGCCTGGTCTATCACCTCCTGTGGAAAATCTCGAAACTTTACCACACTTTTTAAGAAGGGTAGCAGGGTAGTGCCGGTATCTACCAGGCCTTTCATGTGCGACAACTCCAGGTGGCAATGGGCATTGACCATGCCGGGCATAAGTGCGCCTTCCACATTTTTAATGCTGGTAGGATCGTGGTCTGCTACCTGGTCTACAGATAAGATCTGTCCGGTTTCGTCGCAAATTACTACAGCATTGTGATAACACTTTCCGTCACCCAAAAAAAGCAAAGGAGCATAATATTTATGAACAGCCATTCCCAAATTATTTGATTGCAAAGATGTTTATTTTTTCTGATATCACTCCAAAGGGCCTGGAACCAACTTCCATGCTTTACCTGATTCAGGCATTCAAATGTCTTACAAAGGATAATTTTAACTTTGACAGTACAAAAAGTATGGTTTTTCCTTTTACCTTAGAGATGTCAAAACTTATGCGTTCATTTATTCTAACCATAACAGCTCTGCTGTGTGCAATGTTGGTTGCCAAAGCACAACCCTCTCCCTGTGGTGCCACTGCGGCTATGACCCCCACCTGCGTTGAGGCTTGCATCATCTGTGACATCGATGGCTTTACAGGTATCAACAATAGTTCAATCACAGGCCAGGCGCCTCCGGGCTTTTGCACAACGCAGGTGCATCACATGCAATGGATTGCCTTTATCGCCGGTACTACCAATCTGACCATCGAACTGGAAGTGTTCAACTGCAGAAATAATGATGGGCTGGAAGTGGGCATCTATGAGGCGGTGGAATGTAAAAACTACAAACTGGTAACGGATTGTGATACGGACATTCCGCCCAATACCAAACGCATTTTCAAAAACAAGGTCCCCCTGACCATCGGTCAATATTATTTTTGGGTAATGGATGGCAGCAACAACGATGTTTGCAATTATACCATCCGGGTTTTGGAAGGCTCAACCAAAGTGGCCCCCTTAGAAACTCCCGCCCCCATTTCGGTGCCGCCGGTGGTTTGTGAGGGCAAGACGTTTAATCTTTCTTCAGAAGGCCTGGTAGGAGCCACCATCTATGCCTGGTATGTGGATGGTGATCTGGTAGGTTCAGGAAAAAATGTTCCAATTAGCATTGATACTCCCGGAAAACACACGGTCTGTTTGGATGCCATGAATGTTTGCGACAAAGCTCCCCAAAACTGTGTTGAGATAGAGGTTTTACCTTCAAAAGAAACGACCCTCAAGCATGAAGTTTGTTTTTCTGAGTGTTTTCAATACGCAGGAAATAAATATTGTGATGCTGGAATCCATGATGTCATTTTTCAAGCCGTTAATGGTTGTGACAGCATTGTTCACCTGGATTTGGCTATTAAAGATCAGGTGGTGGTTTCACAATTTGCCAGGATCTGTGAAGGCGATAGCCTTAAGCTCGGCGACGATGCCTTTACTACGGCAGGCCCCCATATTGGATACGTGACCGACCAGGAAGGATGTAAGGTTAAGGTCAACCTGGATTTGGAAATTATAAAATGTAATATCAAAGCAGCATCTGCATTTGATGCTGTAAGCTGTACTGGTTTTAGAGATGGTGTTCTTAGAATTGCCGTTACCAATGGTACACCGCCATTCACCTATTCATGGAAACGACTGGAGAATGAAAGTGAGAAAGGGTCCGGGCAATTGTTGGCAGAAAATGTATATGTGGATATTACCGGTCTGGATGAAGGAACCTATCTGGTTGAAATTTCAGATAATTTCGGAAATTTTACGGTGGTTCAAAATTATGTTACCCAACCCAGTCCCCTGGTGGTATCGATTAAAGACAGTATAATCAATGGCTACCATGTTTTGTGTAATGGAGATGCAACCGCGGGCCTTGCAGCCGAGGCGTCAGGGGGTACAGGCAACTATAGGTACAACTGGTCTTCAGGAGGCCAACGTAAAACCATTTCCGGTTTGGCTGCCGGAACCCAGACTTTACAGATAACAGATGACAATGGCTGTATAACTACTGGCAGTGCCACCATTACCCAACCTGATCAACTTGTTTTAAGCAGCGTGGTTGTGCCGCCCGATTGTAGTGGAATCAATTCTGGATCCATTGACATTTTACAAGCCTCCGGAGGAGTAGGATCATATACCTATTTACTAAATAACAAACCTGCTGTTTTTCCTGTTAAAAATTTGGGGACCGGTATTTACAACACGCTGATCTTAGATGAAAATGGTTGCGATTTTCAGGTTACAGATACGCTTCAATCACTCGAAATTCCAATGTTGAGTGGAGATAGCATGTACCAACTGACCTTAGGAGATTCAATAGAATTGTCCATTTTTTCTGATGTAAATGCGGCCAAAGTGGTGTGGAGCCCGGTTACGGATATTTTAAATCCGGAAGCTCTGGAAACAAAGGCCAGGCCGGTACAAAGCAGGGTATATGCGGTGAGTGTTACATCCAATGATGGCTGCGTAAGAACTTATGAAGTCAGTGTAAATGTAGAAAAAAGAAGAAGTTTTGTCATTGCCAATGGGTTAACCAGTAATGCAGGTGCCAATGCCACCTTGAGGTATTTTGCAGGGCCGGATGTAAGTTCACTTATGAATTATCGGGTGTACGACCGATGGGGTAGTAAGGTATTTGAGACATCCAGCATGCCAGCAGGAGTGATAGATATTCCGTGGGATAAAACATTTAACGGACGGGCTGTTATGGGAGGCGTTTATGCCTGGACAGCTGAGGTGGCTTATATAGATGGGGAAGTGATCACCTATACAGGTGCCCTTCACATCATTGACTAGCGGGTATTCTGCGATAAAGGTGATGCAATAGGATCAACAAAAAAAGAAATGAAATTTTTTGAACCCAAGGCAAGGATGTCAATGACCATGTAGTGTAATAAATGATGGCAGTCAATGCCAGTGTCATAAATGTGACCAGGGTAATTATATTTCCGCTGATTTGAGTATGGTTCCAGACAGGAAGAGCCATAAGGCCTAAATAAACAAGAAGACCTACTATGAGGAGGGTAACAAAAACATTGTGCCAGGGAGAAAAGAGCAGGCTTGCGGCTACCATAGAGGAAGCGGCTGCTACTTTTGCCATCCTCTTTTGCAGGGCATTAACCCCATAAAATTGACCCAGTTCTGCCATGACCAGATAAAGTGTCATGCAGGCCATGATACCGGCAGCCATGGCGAAAGATCTGCCATGATTGATTTGGCCGTTGTGGGCTGAAATATCTAAAAGATCACACCAGTAATTATGGAGAAAGCTAAAACCTGCCTGTGTCTTGTTCTCACTTGAACCTCCGGGGTATAGGTAAATGGCAGTTACAACTAAAATAAGGGCACCTGTTATGAGGTAGGGTAAAAATTTTCTCATCACACGGCCACTCGAATATTACTGCACAGCAGTCTTGGTAGTTTTTGAACAGGGTCCCCATTTATAATGTAAAACACCAGTTTTGCCTGCTTCACAGGCATTTTTATAGGTTTTGCCATCACAACCACAAACAGGTCTACGATCATCATCGCAAACCATTGAGGGTTGGGCTAATGTTTTGTCATAACAATCCAGGCCAACAGCCGTTTTTTCATTGGAAACAGGCTTATTGGGATCCATTGGAGCAGCAGCTTGGGTAGATGTGGTGGTGCTAACATTCGCATCCACAGCCAGATTACTTCCTTCGTCAGCTACCATTTTTTTACTGCAGGCAGCCAATGTGATAAATGAAATAAGCAAGACAAGAAAAAATTTGCTGTACATGGGTATTTAAATTGTAAAATGATTTTAAAGTACACTGGTTAGTAACAATGAAAGATTGGTATATTTTTTACCATATTTTTTGGATAAATATTCATTGGTAAGACAGGCTTTGTAAGTGTAACATCCATTGCGTATACCTTCGTGTAGGGTCATTAAGTTTTCCATGTTGTGGCTTTCAATGATTTTAACGAGCAAAGGAGTAATAATGTTACTGATGGCGTTGGAAGCGGTCCGACTCACCTGGGAGGGGATGTTGGGAACACCATAGTGAATGACCCCATGTTTGATAAACGTAGGATTTTCTAAGGTGGTAATTTCTGATGTTTCAAAACATCCTCCCTGGTCAATGGAGACATCGATGAGGATAGACCCCTCCTTCATGCGAGATACCATTTCTTCGGTGATCAGGATAGGTGCTCTTCCATGTTTGGAGTGAATGGCCCCAATGACTACATCCGCCGAGGTAAGCTGGTGGGCAAGGTACACCGGGTTGATGGCAGAAGTGTGCAAATGCCTGCCTACATTGGTCTGAAGGCGCATGATCTTGGAGATGTCGTTGTCGAATATTCGTACCGAACAGCCAAGGCCAAGGGCTGTTTTAACAGCATACTCCGCCACCACACCTGCTCCTAAGATGACTACTTTAGCAGGGGGCACTCCCGAAACACCACCCAGCAGCAAGCCTCTTCCTCCACTGTGGCTTTTTAGGAGTTCACCAGCGGTGAGCATGACCGACATACCCGCTATTTCACTCATGATGCGCACGATGGGAAAGCTGCCATCTGCTGATTGCAGGTATTCCATGGCAAAGGCAGTGATCCTTTTCTGAAGCAGTTTTTCAATGTAGGCTTCATTGATGATGGGTAGGTGAAGGGGCGAGATCAATACCTGATCAATGGCCATCATTTCAAGCTCATCCAATGTGGGAGGGGCTACCTTGATGAGAATATTGGCCTGGAAAACAGTTCTTTTGTCTGAACAGATCTCTGCACCTGCTTCAGAATAAGCATGGTCTGTGTAGTTGGATTTTTCACCGGCTCCACTCTCTATCAACACCTGGAAGCCCGATGCTACCAAGACCCTGACCGAATTGGGTACAATAGCAACCCGATTTTCAATCATAGTGGTTTCTTTAGGAATGCCGAGGGTAAAAGTTTGTCTTTTATCCTGGATTGCGAGCGTTTCTGGCAGTGTTTCAAACTGTCCCCTGGTAAAAAACTCTGAATATGGCAATTTAACGGTACCTCCCATAATGATGGTAAAATTAAATAAATTCGTTATAAATTGATAGGCTTGGAAGAAAAAGAAACAAAAAGTGACGATATATAATAATAATTTGTAATATATTTGTTGTTTAATTACGCGTCGATGAAGAATTTGTGGATGTTAAGCTTATTTTTGAAAGTGACATTATCTAAGCCATTGAATTTTGTCAATCTCCCAGGCCTACTTTGCTTATTTTTTGGATTATTTGACTTCATGTTAAGGTTGATCACAAAGAGACCATATGAGACCATTATTTCATTAAAATCCAGCGGATTAAATCGGATAAAATGTGTTGTAAAGCATGAGGTCATATTCTTTCCAACTGTATCTTAATGTCCAATTTTTCTATTTCAAATGCCAGTGTTAACGAAAAAATTATTGTATGAGAAAATGCTTAATCGTAGGATTAATTCTAAGTGTTCCAATTTTAATGGCTGCTCAAGCTACTTTGGAGGTAGAGTTTGGAAAAGTGAGCCCATCTGATTTTTCCAATACCAGTTATGAACTAGACCCTGACGCCGGAGCGGTAGTCTTATTTGACAAAGGTGAGCTCGATTTTGTTACAGATAACAAGGGGTGGTTTGAATTAAGGTTAAAAAGACATTGCAGAATTCACATCCTAAAAAACAGCGGATTTGAGGCAGCTACAGTTGGAGTCCCCTTGTACCATAGGGGGAGGATGGAAGAGAGAATAAATCAAATAGAAGCAGTGACCTATTCTTTGGAGAATGGAAAGGTTATTAAATCGGTTATGAAGGAGGATGGAATATTTAAAGTTAAACACAACAAAAACTGGGATGAGACAAAATTTACCCTACCAAATGTAAAAGAGGGTGTCATAATTGAGTTTGAGTATCAGGTCAAATCCGATTATTTTTACATCATCAATCCATGGATGTTTCAGGGTAGTTTTCCGGTATTGTGGAGTGAACTAACTTTTGAAATACCTCAGTTTTTTGGCTTTGTGAGCTCCCTCAAAGGTGGAAGAAATTTCGATTATCAAAAAACCAGAGATAAGAACGCCAGTTTTACATTAAATCTTGCAGAAGGAGTTGGTCAATCGGCTGAATGGGCAACGATAAATTGTAGGTCCTCCGAAATTATTTGGGGTATGAAAAATGTTAAAGCCTTGACACCTGAACCCCTTATTAGCTCACTCGATAACTACAGAGCAGGAATTGGATTTCAATTATCAGAGTATAAAGATCCTCTTACTTACAAGAAAATAACCTCAGATTGGCAGAAGTTTAATAAAGAATTATTGGAAAATGATGATTTTGGAAAACAAATCTCGGGCAGTAGATCTGTTGTAGATGATCTATTAACTGAAATCAATGTGATAGAGGAAAAACCTTTGTTAAAAGCTAAAAAAATCTACGACTACATCAGGGATCATTTTCAGGTCATTCCGGGAACAGGCATTGAATTCAGAGAAAATCTAAAAACAGTAATTAGCAGCAAATCGGGTAGGTCCAACGAAATTAACTTATTACTGGTAGCAGCACTAAGGCAAGCAAAGTTAGAGGCAGATCCTGTCATTTTTAGTACCAGAGATAATGGCCAGGCCAATCCTTTTTATCCCTTAGTTAGTGACTACAATGGTGTATTGTGCAGGCTCAAACTCGAGGGTAAAAACATTATGCTTGACGCATCCGTACCGGCATTGGGTTTCGGAAAAACAATACCAGAAGTCAGAAATGGCTATGCAAGGGTTATCGGGGCATCACCTGATGCCATTGAAATTAGCCCGGACTCTATTATAGAGAAAGAAACAATGTTTGTCAAAATGACCACAGATGATGAAAATAATTGGTTGGGTACATTGGAATATAAAGCTTCACCCACTAATTCTCACCAATTAAGAGTCAAACACAATCTGGATCCTCAAAAAATAGTAAGTAGTTTTACGATCGGGCTTGAGGAAGACAACATAATCAGTACTAAAGTAGATTCTATAAAAAATTGGGATGAGCCTATGATTGTTTCATTCAAATTTAAACAATACTTTGGAGAGGATTCATTTGTTTATGTCAATCCATTTCAGTTTGCGATGACAAGAGAAAATGTATTTAAATCGAAGGATAGGCAGTTGCCGGTTGAATATACAAACTTAAAAGAGGAGAACTATATTTGTAGTCTCCCTGTTCCCAAAGGTTATACATTGGTATCAATGCCCAAAAATCAAAGTTTTGCAATTGATGAGCAAAATTCTCTCACCTTTGAAATCAGGTGCTCTGAAGCGGCAGGGCAAATTTCAGTAAGATCCAAGCTGAAAATCAATAAAAGTACTTTTCCTGTAGATGAATATCCCGCCCTCAAAGAAACTTTAGACTTTGTGGTGAATCGACACAGTGAACAAATCGTTTTTAAAAAGCTATGAAAATAATATTAACCTTTTTGGGCATCCTCTTTTCGGTGTTACTTACTGCGGGTCCCGTAAAACCCGATGTTACCTATACCAAAATTGTAAAGGTGGTGGATATGAAATCTGCGGATGAAGTGCTTGTTACCTTTGAATATTCAGCAATTGTGTGGAATGAAAATGGGGCCAATCTTTCAAAATTGTCTGTATTTTACAACCAATATGTGTCGGTTGAAGACATTGAAGGTGCCCTGTTTGACCTCGCGGGCAATAAATTGAGAAGTGTTCGTTCGAAAGAAATTTCAGACAGACCAGCCTATGATGGGTTTTCTCTTTTTAGTGATGCAAGGGTCAAATCTCATCAATTTAATTCCGGAACTTATCCCTACCGGATAAATTACTCCTATTCCAGAAAGATGAGTCACAACATGTATGGTATCAGCTTTACACCTCGAAGCAGCCCTTCTGAAGCGGTTGATAGTTTTATTGGTGTCGTAATATTTACCAAAGATTTGGAGCCCCATTATCGCTTAAAAGGCAGTCACGGTAAAATAGAAAAAGCAGCTCTCAAAGACAAAATCAAATTGACTTATATCGCTTCCGATATTCAGGCTGTAGAAGTAGAACCTTATTCGCCACCTTATGGCAGGTGGTATGAAGGACTGGAAGTTTTTTGTAATCAATGCTCATATGGAGGATTTAAAGCATCAGCCGGTGATTGGAAAAATTATGGAGAACTGATGGTTAAATTAAATGAAGGAAGAGATGTTTTAAGCCCGGAGTTGGTCAATGAACTTAATGAATTGACTAAAAACGAATCGGAATTTGGGAAGATAAAAAAGATCTATGAATACCTACAAAATAACACACGCTATATTAGTGTACAGGTTGGTGTTGGGGGCATTCAGCCTATACCGGCCAAAGAAGTTCATGCTAATGGGTATGGCGATTGTAAAGGACTTTCCAACTTAATGATGGCCATGCTTTCTGCAATAGGTATAAAAAGCAATTATGTGTTGGTAGAAGCAGGTGAAAATCCGGATGTAGTAGATAATTCATTTATTTATGACCCCTTCAACCATGCCATTCTTTGTGTGCCCTTGCAGCAGGATACTACCTGGCTGGAATGCACCAGGAGATTTAATCCTTGTGGTTACCAAGGGGCATTTACAGGTAACCGGAAGGCTCTAATCATTGACCCGGGCAACAGCCACCTGGTATCTACCAATACCTATGATCACAATGACAACACTGCTGTTTCTACCATAAGGGCAAAGCTGGAAGAAGGAGGAGATATGCAAGTGGATATAAGCATGATCTGCAGAAATGAAAGTCAGGATTTATTGCGCCTACTTCAGCATGAAGTA
Source organism: Saprospiraceae bacterium (assembly GCA_017987975.1). Classification (GTDB taxonomy): domain Bacteria; phylum Bacteroidota; class Bacteroidia; order Chitinophagales; family Saprospiraceae; genus JADKBO01. The sequence goes on along the minus strand of JAGNSQ010000002.1, from coordinate 97,166 downwards.
GATCCCTCGATTCAAGAAAAGTATTGGCAGTCGGCTTTTACTCTTCCATCTTTTGTGGTGAATAGAGGTGTTATCAATGCCCAAAAAGAAGAAGCAGTAGCTCAGGTAGATTTAAAACTCACTGTGAGTAAGGCGGTTTCCGTTTCCGGGAACAGGATGTTTATGACCCCTGTTTTTACCCATACCGTTCATGAAAAACACAAGAAGGATACCGCCAGGGTAAATGCCTTGTTTTTTAATGATGCTTTCACAGAAGTAGACACCTTTTTATTTGCCATCCCGGAGGGGTATCGTTTGGAAAGTGGCGTCAAGGCGTTGGCACTATCCAATGAATTTGGTTCATTTGAAATGCGAACGGAAGTGAATAATGGTACACTGTCCATGGTAAGAAAAAGAATTCAATATCGGGGAACCTTCGATAAAACGAAATTCAACGATTTTGTAAAATTCAACAACGACATGTACCAGGCGGAGAGAACTAAGCTGGTCTGGGTGAAACTGTAATCAGCTCTATTTAACCCCAACAGGACGCAGCTTCAATACCTCTTCAGCAAAGTTATAACAAGCTTGTTGTACTCCTTCCCAATCTTTACTTTGAATGCCAGATGCAATGACATGTGAATCGGCCTTTGTTGATACATACTTCCGTTTGCTGGATGCCGGAGTGGATACCTGCTCGTAAAAATCCAACATCCTGGGCACAGAAACTACATTGTCCTGATGGTCTTCGTCCTTAAAATAGTATGACATAAAGAGCGGCTGTCTTATTTTGGCGAAAATACTTTTATTCATGTGGTCAACAATCAACTTTTTGGTAGTGAAGATGCCGTTTTTATGGTAGACCGGATTCCAGTATTTTTGCGCTTCGGGCGTGTATGTAATATGGTTGTAGTCGCTGCCCAGCACCAGTGAAGTGAGTTGAGACCCCCAGGGCCCAATGGTCAAAGCCGACATTGGGTCTTTGATATCAATATTGGGGGAAAGCATGATAAAGCTGTGAATTTCGGGATATTGCGCCGCCAACATAATGGATAGGGTAGAACCGGTTGAGCAAGACATGAGAATAATTGAATCCCCCAGGAGCTTACCTATATTTAAGGCTTGCTGGGCTGATTCGTAAAAATTATCGGGAGTTAAGGTCAAAAAAGAGTTTGAATCCCTTCTTCCGTGGTCTTCGAGTCGGCTCAAGTAGAGATTACAGCCATATCGTTTGGCGAAGTTTCTGTTTACCGGGTCGCCTTCCATCCAGGAGGCGGAGAAACCATGGAGGTAGACCACTGCAAATTTTGTTTTTCTGGGAATCGTATCGTTCCAAATAATCTTTGCTTCATTATTCGGTTTTAGGTCGCTGACAGAAGATTCTTTTGCGGCAATCCATTTATCCAACTCGGTTAAGGGCATGTCAATGGAGGGACTTGTAGGGTCAATGGCTTGAAATCCGACCTTTGGACCGATAAAGTAGATAACAACAGGAGTCAGAACCAAAATGAGCACCTTCTTATATGTAACCATTTGAAATTGTGTTAATTGTAATAAGGCTGCAAAGATAACAAAGCTTGGTTGCATTTTTAGTGCGGTTAAAAAATCGATTGACCGATTTGCATCTGGAAGTAAGAATGAGAATATTTAAGCAAATGAGGGCATGGAAAGATAGTATTTTGAGAAGAGAGGCGATCATACAAAGAAAACAGATAGCCGTTCAAGGTCAATGAATTATTTTCAAAATTTTTATTTTAAATATCAAAAAAAACCTTACCTTTGCACTTCCTTTGGAAAAAGTGTATTATAAACAGTTGAATTTTAAAGAATTAAACATAAAATTTTAGGGACCAATGCCTACAATTAACCAATTAGTAAGAAAAGGTAGGACACAAATTGTGTCAAAATCAAAGTCGCGCGCACTTGATGCATGTCCACAAAAAAGGGGTGTTTGTACCAGGGTGTACACCACAACTCCTAAGAAACCAAACTCAGCATTGAGAAAGGTTGCCAAGGTGAGGTTGACAAACCAATTAGAGGTAATTTGTTACATTCCGGGTGAAGGACACAACCTTCAGGAACACTCCATCGTATTGGTGAGAGGAGGAAGGGTTAAAGATCTTCCGGGTGTGCGTTACACCATCGTAAGGGGAGCACTTGACACCGCTGGTGTGAACAATCGTAAGAAGAGCCGTTCACAGTACGGAACAAAGAGGCCTAAATAATTAATTGACAATTTTATTTTGATCATACAATGAGAAAAAGGAAACCAAAAAAGAGAGTAATTGCACCAGATCCAAGATACGGAGATCCTGTTGTTACCCAGTTTGTCAACAATATGATGTGGGAAGGTAAAAAATCTACCACTTTTCATATTTTCTACGAAGCAATGGATAAGATCCAGGAAAAGACCGGAGACAACCCTCATGATATCTGGCGCAAAGCATTGGACAATGCCATGCCACAGGTAGAAGTGAGAAGCAAACGTATCGGTGGTGCCAACTTCCAGATCCCTACTGAAATCAGGGCTGAAAGAAGGGTATCAATCGGAATGAAGTGGCTTGTTAGGTTCTCCAGAGAGCGTAGCGGTAAAGGGATGGCAGAAAAACTGTCAGCTGAACTGATTGCAGCAGCTAAAGGTGAAGGAGCAGCTGTTAAAAGGAAAGAAGATACGCACAGAATGGCTGAAGCCAACAGAGCGTTTGCACACTTCCGTTCATAATCTCTTTTTTTAACAACCTTAAATAATCATAGCTAAAATCAAAAATGGCTAAAGATCTTAAATATACTAGAAATATTGGTATTGCCGCCCACATCGATGCAGGTAAAACCACCACCACAGAGCGTATTCTCTATTACACGGGGGTAAGTCACAAAATTGGTGAGGTTCACGATGGAGCAGCAACCATGGACTGGATGGAGCAAGAGCAGGAAAGAGGTATTACCATTACTTCAGCAGCCACCAAAGCTGCCTGGAACTGGAGAGGTACCGACTTTACCTTCAACATCATCGATACTCCGGGTCACGTTGACTTTACAGTAGAAGTAAACCGTTCACTTCGTGTTTTGGATGGTTTGGTTTTCTTATTCTGTGCAGTATCGGGCGTTGAGCCTCAATCAGAAACCAACTGGCGTTTGGCAGACAACTACCGTGTGCCAAGGATTGGTTTTGTAAATAAAATGGACCGTTCCGGTGCTAACTTCTTTGAAGTGGTAAAGGACGTAAAAGATAAGTTGGGTTCCCTTGCTATTCCTCTTCAGGTGCCAATTGGCGAAGAAGAGCGTTTCAAAGGTGTTGTTGATTTGATTACCAACAAAGCCATCATTTGGAATGAAGCGGATCAGGGTATGACTTTTGAAGAAGTTCCTATTCCTGATGATTTAGTGTCTGTTGTAGCTGAGTGGAGAGAAAAATTGCTCGAAGCGATTGCTGAATACGATGAGACCCTGATGGAAAAATTCTTTGAAGATCCTAACTCTATCGGTCAGGCAGAAATGGAAGCAGCCATTCGTGCAGCTGTGTGCGATTTTAAATTCGTACCTATGATGTGTGGATCTGCCTTCAAAAACAAAGGTGTTCAGGCTGTATTAGATGCAGTTTGTTCATTCCTACCTAGTCCATTGGATGTACCTCCTGTTAAAGGAACCAATCCTAAGACAGACAAAGAAGAAATCAGAAGACCAGATACAAGCGAACCATTTACAGCTCTTGCATTCAAAATTGCAACTGACCCTTATGTGGGCCGTCTTGCCTTTATGCGTGTTTATTCAGGAGCTTTGGATGCTGGTTCTTATATCTTAAATACTAGATCTGACAGCAAAGAAAGGATTTCAAGACTTTACCAGATGCATGCCAACAAGCAAAATGCCATCGAAAGAGTAGAAGCCGGAGATATTGCTGCAGGTGTAGGTTTCAAAGACATCCGTACAGGTGATACACTTTGTGCAGAAGGTCACCCCATCATCCTGGAATCAATGGTTTTCCCAGAGCCGGTTATCGGTATCGCGGTTGAGCCTAAGAGCCAGAAAGACCTCGATAAACTTGGAATGGCCCTTGCCAAATTGGCGGAGGAAGATCCTACTTTCAGGGTTAAATATGATGACGAAACCAATCAAACCGTAATCAGTGGGATGGGTGAGCTTCACCTTGAAATCATTGTTGATCGTTTGAGAAGAGAATTCAAAGTAGAATGTAACCAGGGAGCACCTCAGGTATCTTACAAAGAAGCATTGACCACCACAGTTGACCATACAGAGCGTTTGAAAAAACAATCGGGTGGTTCTGGTCTCTTTGCCCAAATGTCTTTCGAACTCGGCCCTGCTGATGAGAAGTTTTTGGAAAGTGACGAATTTAAGAGTGGAAAGACCAAGTTGCAATTTGTCAATGACATTTTCGGAGGTTCTGTTCCTAAAGAATACCATGCATCCATTGTAAAAGGATTCAATTCAATGATGGACAATGGCATCCTTGCCGGGTACAACATCGACAGCATGAAGGTAAGACTTTATGATGGTCAGACCCACGCTGTAGATAGTAAGCCGTTGGCATTCGAATTGTGTGCCAAAGAAGGTTTTAAAGAGGCAGCTAAGAAGTGTAGCCCTGTATTGTTGGAGCCTATCATGAAATTAGAGGTAGTATCACCGGATGAGTACACAGGAGCCGTAATTGGTGACTTGAACAGAAGGAGAGGTCTACCTAAAGGACAAGAGCAAAGAACCGGTGGAGCGATCTCCATCCAGGCAGAGGTGCCTTTGGCTGAAATGTTTGGTTATGTAACAGAGTTGCGTACCATCACTTCAGGAAGGGCCAACAGTACGATGGAATTTTCGCATTATGCCGCAGCACCAAAGAACGTGGCGGAGGCAGTTATTGCCAAATCCAAGGGTGCGGTAAAAGCTTGATAATGAAGAAATTGCCCCGACGACCATTCGCCGGGGCATATTTTTTGTATATAAAATGTTTTTTTTTAAAAAATAATTTGGCTGTTTGAGTATTTTCACTACCTTTGCAGCCGCTTATAAAAAGTAATTTTAAATAAGGGTTATGAATCAAAAAATTAGGATCAAACTTTGTTCTTACGACCACAACCTGGTTGACAAGAGTACAGAGAAGATCGTAAAAACAGTTAAGAATAGTGGGGCCGTTATTTCGGGCCCGATTCCGCTGCCCACTGATAAAGAGATCTTTACCGTGTTGCGTTCACCACACGTCAATAAGAAATCTCGTGAGCAGTTCCAATTGCGTACCCACAAAAGATTGATCGAGATTTTCACGCCTACCCAAAAGACGGTCGACGCACTCTCAAAGTTGGAACTTCCCAGTGGAGTGGACATCCAGGTCAAATTAACTTAATTTATTTTAAACAACAGGGTGCAGTAGGCTGCTGCATTCTTCATTATTTGCGCCAAAATTATAAACTATGAATGGTTTAATTGGTAAAAAAATTGGTATGACCAGCATCTTCGATGCTGAGGGTAAGTACATCGCAGTAACTGTGGTGGAAGCTACTCCTAACGTCGTCACCCAGGTAAAAACCGTCGATTCTGATGGTTACAACTCTGTGCAGTTGGCTTTTGGTGAGGCAAAAGAGAAGAACACCTCAAATCAGATGATGGGTCATTTCAAGAAAGCGGGAACTACTCCTAAAAGGAAAGTAGCTGAATTCCGCGATTTCGCGATCTCAAAATCATTGGGTGATACCATTGCTATTGACGAAGTATTTACTGAAGGAGATAAAATCAGAGCGGTAGGTACATCTAAAGGTAAAGGTTTCCAGGGTGTTGTTAAACGTCACGGCTTTAGTGGGGTAGGCGAGTCTACTCACGGTCAGCACAATCGTTTGAGAGCTCCGGGTTCCATTGGTGCCTCTGCTTATCCTTCAAAGGTATTCAAAGGCCTAAGAATGGCGGGTCGTATGGGTAACGATAAAGTTACCGTGAAAAACCTGAGGATTGCAAAATTGCTTCCTGAGAAAAATCTGATCCTGGTTAAAGGGGCTATTCCCGGTCATAACGGATCTTTTGTTGTACTAGAAAAGTAAGGCCAGATGAGAATAGATGTATTAAATTCAAATGGACAATCTACAGGCAGATCAATTGAGCTTCCTGATGCAATCTTTGGCATAGAGCCCAATGAACATGCCATGTATTTGGCAGTTAAACAGTTCAATGCTGCTCAACGTCAGGGTACACACAAATCGAAAGAAAAGTGGGAAATCGCAAGAACTACCAAAAAATTCAAGCGCCAAAAGGGAACTGGTGGTGCAAGAGCTGGTTCTTTGAAGTCACCTACCGTTAGAGGAGGTGGCAGGGCATTTGGTCCAAGACCAAGAGACTACGATTTCTCATTGAATAAAAAAGTGAGAAAATTGGCAAGATATTCTGCTCTTTCTTTGAAAGCACAGAATGGCAAGTTAAAAGTAGTTGAAGACCTTAACTACGATGCTCCAAAGACCAAAACATTCGCTGGTGTTATGAAGGGACTGGGTGTTAATGATGTGAAAAACGCATTAATTGTACTTCCAGACTATAACGAGAATGTTTATCTTTCAGGCAGAAACATTGAAAATGCCAGATTGATGAATGTGAAAGACATCAATACCTTTGAAGTGCTCAATGCTACCGATTTGGTTTTGTTTGAAAGCGCAGTCGCTAAATTTGTTTAATCCAGGCCTCAACACGTAATAGTCATGGCAAAAGATATCATCATCAAACCCATCATCTCGGAAAAAGCCGAGAAGATTTCAGGAAAGCTGAATCAATATGCTTTTCTGGTAGACAAAGGCGCTAATAAGCTGGAAATACACAAAGCCTTTTCTGCAATGTTTCCGGATGTTACCGTAAATGGTGTAAATACCATGGTAAATCCTGGCAAAGTAAAGGTTAGAAATACCAAATCAGGCATTATCAGAGGAAGGGTATCATCGGTTAAAAAAGCCGTTATTACTCTTGCTGCAGGTGATACACTTGATATTTATGGATCAGAAGAATAAATTGTTTAAATACTTTAACTATGGGTATTAAAAAATTTAAACCAGTAACCCCGGGTACAAGATTCAGGACGGGAAACTCTTTTACAGAGTTGACTACCGGAAACAATCCGGTAAAAGGTCTGACAGCTGGTAAAAGTAATAGCGGTGGTCGTAACCATGATGGTAAGATGACCATGAGACAGATCGGTGGCGGTCACAAAAAGAAGTACAGGGTTATTGACTTCAAGCGTGATAAGGAAAACATTCCTGGCAAAATTGCCACCATTGAATACGATCCCAACAGGACTGCATTTATTGCTTTGGTAGTATATGCTGACGGTGAGAAAAGGTATATCCTGGCTCCGGATAAAATCAAAGTTGGTGACGAGATCATGTCTGGTACGGGAGCTCTTCCCAATATTGGCCATGCTATGTTCTTAAAAGACATACCTCTCGGTTCTAGCATACACGCCATAGAGATGAATCCTGGAAAAGGAGCAGCCTTGGCAAGAAGTGCGGGCACTTACGGTATTCTTACCGGTAGAGAAGGAAAATATGCAGTAATTAAGATGCCGTCTTCAGAAGTGAGAAGGGTTTTATTGAGCTGCAAAGCAACAATGGGGGTTGTATCTAACCCAGACCATGGTCAGGAAGAACTCGGTAAAGCGGGTAGAAAGAGATGGTTGGGAGCAAGACCACGCGTAAGAGGGGTAGCGATGAACCCTGTAGATCACCCGATGGGTGGTGGTGAAGGCAGGGCGTCTGGAGGACACCCGGTTTCGAGGACTGGTATTATGGCTAAAGGTCAGAAAACAAGGAATCCAAACAAACCTTCCAACAAGTTTATCATCAGCAGAAGAAAATCTAAAAAAGCAAATTAATCGTCATGGCAAGATCCATAAAAAAAGGCCCATACGTATTTCACAAGCTGCTTGACAAAGTCAACAAAGCGAATGAGTCAAGTAAAAAAGGTGTTATCAAGACCTGGTCAAGGGCGTCAATGATTACGCCGAACATGGTAGGTCTTACCATCGCTGTACACAATGGCAAGTCCTTCATCCCTGTTTTTGTAACAGAAAACATGGTAGGACACAAGTTGGGTGAATTTGCTCCAACGCGTACATTTAAAGGTCACTCAGGAAACAGATAATAAACACAGTAAACACGCAAAATATGGAAGCTGTTGCTAAACTAAAAAACTGCCCTATGTCCCCTCGTAAGATGAGACTTGTGGTAGACATCATCAGAGGTAAATCGGTAAACGATGCCCTCAGCATCCTCAAATACACAAAGAACGAAGGTGCGATGTGGGTTGAGAAGCTGTTGTTATCAGCTGTTGCCAACTGGGAAAACAAAAACGAGGGTCAAAGTCCTGAAGATGCTGACCTTTTTGTAAAAACTGCTTTCGTAGACGGAGGTAGCGTTTTAAAAAGATTCCAGCCGGCTCCACAGGGTAGGGCACACAGGATCCGTAAAAGAATGAACCACGTTACCTTAATAGTGGATGGCAAATCCACCGTTGAGGCATAAATTATCAAGCATAATCAAAATTAATCCATGGGTCAGAAGACAAATCCAATTGGCAATAGGTTAGGAATCATCAAGGGATGGGATTCCAGCTGGTTTGGTGGCAAAGATTTCGCATTAAAAGTGGTAGAAGATGAAAAAATCCGCAACTACTTAAATGCCAGGATATCAAAAGGCGGTATTGCCAAGATTGTGATAGAAAGGACACTTAAAAGAGTGACGGTAACCATCAACACTTCACGTCCGGGAATTATCATTGGTAAAGGTGGTCAGGAAGTAGATAAGATCAAAGAAGAGTTGAAAAAACTCACCAATAAAGATGTTCAAATCAACATTGTAGAAATCCGTAAACCAGAATTGGATGCGGCAATTGTTGGAGAAACCATCGCAAAACAAATCGAAAGCAGGATCAATTACCGTCGTGCCATTAAAATGGCCATTCAGTCTAGTATGAGGGCTGGTGCAGAAGGTATCAAGGTCAGAGTCAGTGGTCGTTTGAACGGTTCCGACATGGCCAGGACTGAAGAGTACAAAGAGGGTAGAACCCCATTGCATACTTTCAGAGCTGATATCGACTACGTAATTGCAGAAGCTTTGACAGTTTATGGATTAATTGGCTTAAAAGTATGGATCTGTAAAGGAGAAGTACTTGGTAAGAGAGACCTTTCTCCTAATGTTGGAGTTGAAAAGAAAGCTGTAGGCGGCGGAATGGATCGTGATCGCGGATCTGACAGAAGGAGAGAAGGAGGTCGTGACGGCGGTGGAAGAGACGGCGGACAAGGCAGAAAGAAAAAGAGATAATTGAATTAAGAAAATATTCGTACCTTTGCCGAACTTTTCAAAAAAGGGTAGGCAACAAATAAATTAACCATGTTACAACCTAAAAGAACCAAATATAGGAAGCAGCACAAAGGCAGGATCAAGGGAAATGCAGGAAGAGGTTATACAATCGACTTCGGATCATTTGCTCTGAAATCCCTCGATGCAGGCAGGTTAACAAGCCGCCAGATCGAGTCAGCCAGGATTGCCCTTACCAGGTACATGAAAAGGGAAGGAAAGGTGTGGATTCGCGTTTTCCCGGATAAGCCGATCACTTCAAAACCTGCTGAAGTAAGGATGGGTAAAGGTAAAGGAGCACTGGATCACTGGGTAGCAATTATAAAGCCGGGAACCATCATGTTCGAGATTGATGGAGTTCCATCTGAAACAGCTCGTGAAGCACTCAGATTGGCTGCTCAAAAGTTGCCGGTACTTACCAGTTTTGTTATTAGGCCAGATTATGCAGAATAATTAAATAACAGCAAGATGTCAAGTAAAAATACAATAGAATTAAAAGGCATGAGCGTAGAACAGTTGCAAAGTCAGGCAGCTGAGCTTGAGTCAGGAATCAGTAAAATGAAGTTCGATCATGCTGTTAGAGGCTTACAGAATCCAATGGAGCTCCGTAAAAACCGCAAAGAAATCGCAAGGCTTTATACTGAAATCAGAGATAGAGAATTGGCTCAGGCAAGTGAACCTGAGTTGGCGAAGAGGTCAAAAATAAGATTAAGAAGAAGGTCAAAATAATCATCATGGCAATTGCAGCAAACAAGAAACAAATCGTTGGTGTGGTGACCAGCAACAAAATGGATAAAACCATCACCGTCTCTGTAGAGAGAAGGCTGAAGCACCCCATGTACGGTAAGTTTGTTAAGAAGACCAAAAAATTTAAGGCTCACGATGAGCAAAACGTATGTCAGGAAGGCGATGTAGTAAGGATTGTGGAATCACGTCCCCTCAGCCGACTTAAGCGTTGGAATCTCGTAGAAGTCGTAGAAAAAGCGAAGTAATTCACAGAGCATAATATAAAGTTATGATACAACAGGAATCAAGATTAAATGTAGCAGACAACAGTGGGGCCAAAGAAGTGCTTTGTATTCGCGTATTGGGTGGTACCAAGCGCAGGTATGCTTCCATCGGTGACAAAATTGTTGTAACTGTGAAGGATGCCACTCCGGGTGGTGTCAAAAAAGGAACGGTTTCAAAAGCAGTCATTGTGCGAACCAGGAAAGAAATTCGCAGAAAGGATGGCAGTTACATCCGTTTTGACGACAACGCGGTAGTGTTGCTCAACAATGCAGATGAGCCTAGAGGAACCCGTATCTTCGGCCCTGTTGCAAGGGAGTTGAGAGACAGGGATTACATGAGAATTGTTTCACTGGCTCCTGAAGTACTTTAATCAGATAAATTTTATTGACAATGTCAACAAAGAATTATACCACAAAACGATTTACACCTAAATTCAATATCAAGAAAGGTGATAAAGTAATGGTGATCTCCGGTGATAATAAAGGAGAAACCGGAATCGTACAACAGATCCTGACCAAAGAAAACAGGGCCATCGTTGAAGGTATCAGAATGGTAAAAAAACACATTAAGCCAACAGAAAACAACCCTGGAGGTATCAATGAAATGGAAGCACCTTTGCACATTTCAAAATTGATGCTGGTTGATCCCAAAAGCGGTAAGCCTACAAGGATTGGTCGCAAGGATGTAGATGGTAAAAGTGTTAGAGTTTCAAAAAAATCCGGAGAAATCATTAAATAATGAGCTACGTACCTAGTTTAAAAAACAAATACAGAAATGAGGTGGTTCAGGAACTTCAGGAGAAGTTTCAATACAAATCATCTATGCAGGTTCCTAAGTTGTTAAAAATATGCCTGAATCAGGGTGTGGGAGCTGCAACTCAAGACAAAAAATTGGTTGATGCTGCTTTGACAGAAATGACAACTATTGCCGGTCAGAAAGCAGTGCCTACTAAAGCTACCAAATCGGTATCTAACTTTAAGTTGAGAGAGGGTATGACCATTGGAGCAAGAGTAACATTGCGCAACGAAAGGATGTATGAATTCCTCGAGCGTTTGATCACCATTTCTTTGCCAAGGGTAAGGGACTTCAAAGGTATCAATGATAAAAGCTTTGACGGAGCAGGTAACTACTCAATGGGTGTTACTGAACAAATTATCTTCCCGGAAATTGACATTGACAAGGTTAATAAAATCACCGGTATGGATATTACATTCGTAACATCAGCAAAAACCGATGCTGAAGCTTTTGCTTTATTGAAAGCATTAGGACTTCCATTCAAGAATCAAAACAACAACAACTAATCCATGGCTAAGAAATCCATCATTGCCAGAGAGCATAAGAGAGAAAGATTGGTAGCAAAATACGCTGACCTCAGAAAGAAACTGAAAGAAGAAGGCGACTATGAAGCATTGGACAAACTGCCAAGAAATAGTTCTAAAGTAAGGTTGCACAACCGCTGTAAACTTACCGGAAGACCTAAGGGATATATGAGAAAATTTGGTATCAACAGGGTCACTTTCAGAAAGATGGCCAATGATGGTAAGATTCCTGGAATCACCAAAGCAAGTTGGTAATTTAGTTAAGAAGTAAAGAAAAGAACAATAACATGATGGTTACAGATCCAATTTCTGATTTCCTCACAAGAATTAGGAATGCACAAAAGGCGGGGCACACAACAGTGATGATACCTGCTTCTAACATCAAAAAAGCCATGACCGAGATTTTGTACGAACAAGGGTACATCCTTAAGTACAAATTTGACGACAAAGCAGGCAAACAAGGCGAGATTCACATTGCCATCAAGTATGACAGACAGTCAAAGACACCTGTTATCAGAGAATTGGGAAGAATCAGTAAGCCAGGTTTGCGTCAGTATGTCAGATCAAACGACATTCCTAAAGTGGCGAATGGTTTAGGTATTGCGATCATTTCTACATCAGCTGGTTTGATGACCGATAAAAAGGCTCGTAGCCTCAACATCGGTGGAGAATTACTTTGTTACGTATATTAAAAAATAGCAGAAATGTCACGAGTTGGAAATGCTCCTATCAGTCTTCCTAATGGTGTTACCATAAATGTATCAAAAGGAAACCTGGTTACTGTAAAAGGTCCTAAGGGAGAACTCAAAGAACAATTTGATCAGGATATGATCATTGGAAACGAAGACGGTGTTTTGACCGTAAAACGTCCTACAGAGCAACAGCGCCACAAAGCCTTACATGGCTTATCAAGAGCTTTGCTCAACAACATGGTGACTGGTGTTTCAACCGGTTTCAAAAAGACAATGGAGCTTGTAGGGGTAGGTTATAGAACTACCAATACTGGTAATTTGTTGGAGTTGATCATTGGTTATTCACACCCTATTATGTTTGAGTTGCCAAAGGAAATTACCTTGTCAACCAAAACTGAGAAGGGTTCCAATCCAATGGTGATCCTGGAAAGTGCCGACAAACAATTGTTGGGTCAGGTTGCAGCTAAGATCAGGGCATTTAGAAAACCTGAGCCTTACAAAGGAAAAGGTATTAAGTTTGAAGGAGAAATTATCCGCAGAAAAGCTGGTAAAACAGCTGGTAAGGGCGGTAAGAAATAATAAATACAATTAAGAAAAATGGCTAGTAGAGCAGAAAGCAGACGTAAAATTCATTTGAGGATCAGAAGCAAAATTTCTGGCAGCCCCGAAAGACCACGCCTGAATGTCTTCAGAAGTAACAAGGGTATTTATGCTCAGGTTATAGATGACATCAGTGGTAAAACGTTGGCCGCTGCTTCATCCAAAAGTTTGTCCAATTTCACGGGAAATAAAACACAGCAGGCATCTGCAGTGGGTAAGTTGGTAGCTGAAAAAGCAAAGACTGCCGGCGTTTCATCGGTTGTATTTGACAGGGGAGGATACCTATACCACGGTAGGGTTAAAGCCCTGGCAGATGGAGCCAGAGAAGGAGGATTATTATTTTAAAAACATTCATATTCTATAAAGATGTCTGAAAATCAAAGAGTAAAACCTGCCGAGTCGGAATTAAAAGACAAGCTGGTTAACCTTGCAAGGGTTGCTAAGGTAACCAAAGGTGGTAGGACCTTCAGTTTTTCTGCCCTGGTTGTGGTAGGTGATGGCAATGGAATGGTTGGATACGGCTTGGGCAAAGCCAGAGAAGTGTCAGAATCCATCTCTAAAGCTGTTGACGATGCCAAAAAAAATATGGTCAAAGTTCCCGTTATCAAAGGAACCATTCCTCATGAGCAGAAAGGCAAATTTGGAGCAGGCAAAGTATTGCTTAAGCCAGCAGCTGATGGTACCGGTGTTATTGCTGGTGGTGCGATGAGAGCTGTTTTGGAAATGGCCGGTGTTCACAACGTTTTGGGAAAATCACAGGGATCTTCCAACCCACACAACGTGGTGAAAGCTACCATCGATGCCCTTTCTAAAATGAGAGACTCTTATGAGGTAGCAAGACAGCGTGGAATTGAATTAAGTAAAGTTTACGAAGGATAATTCATCGAGATGGACAAGATAAAAATTACCCAGGTTAAGAGTGTCATCGACAGACCTCAGCGTCAGAAAGACACCGTTCAAGCCCTTGGTTTGAGAAAAATCAATCAAAGTGTTGTCAAAGCAGCAACACCACAAATATTAGGTATGGTTAACGCAGTTAGCCATCTGGTAAGTGTTGAAAAAGCTTAATTAATTAGAACTACAAAGAAAACAAGATACAATGGATCTTTTTAATCTTAAACCCGCTCCAGGTTCTGTAAAGACCAACAAACGATTGGGTAGGGGTACTGGCTCTGGAAGAGGCGGCACTTCAACCAGAGGTCACAAGGGAGCAAAATCTAGATCAGGTTTCAAGAACAAGCGCCACTTTGAAGGGGGTCAGATGCCATTGCAAATGCGTCTTCCTAAGCGCGGTTTCAAAAACGTGAACAGAAAGGAATACACTGCAGTGAACGTTTCCGTTTTGCAAAATTTACATGACAAGCACGGTGTTTCTGAGTTTTCTATGGAAACTTTGATCAAATACGGTGTTGCTTCAACCAATGAGTTGGTTAAGATCCTTGCCAATGGAGATCTGAAAGCAAAACTTTCCGTTAAATTTACCAATATATCGCCATCAGCCAAAGCCAAGATTGAGGCAGCAGGTGGTTCTGTTTCAGCAGAATAATAATTTGTGTAATGAACAAGTTTATCGAAACTTTAAAAAATATCTGGAGTATAAAGGAGCTTAGAGATAAGATCCTTTTTACGCTTTTAATCCTGGCTGTGTACAGGGTTGGTTCTTTTATCGTGCTTCCAGGTGTCAATGCAGCCGCATTGGAACAGGCAGCTGCGAACAGAGGAGCCAATGACTTGTTGGGATTGATCAATAACTTTACAGGTGGTGCCTTTAATCAGGGATCTATCTTTGCTTTGGGTGTAATGCCTTACATCACGGCCTCTATCATCTTACAACTTTTGGGTTTTGCGGTTCCGTACTTCCAGAAGTTGCAAATGCATGAAGGTGAGTCAGGAAGGAAAAAAATCAACCAATACACAAGGTTACTCACCGTTTTAATCAGTATCGTTCAAGGTGGAACTTATCTTACTTTCTTGAATACCACTGCGGGTGCCATTGACCCTAATGTATCTCCTTCTATCTTTTTCCTTGGCAATTCTATTATTTTAGCCTCAGGCACTTTATTTGCCATGTGGTTGGGTGAAAGAATTACGGATAAAGGAATTGGAAACGGGGTTTCACTGATCATCATGATTGGTATTATCGCCACATTGCCAAGATCTTTTGTTGGGGAATTCACCAAACAACTTTCAAGTGCGGGTCCATTGATCCTGGTTATTGAAATGGCAGCTTTGTTTTTTGTTATCCTTGCCGCGATCCTTATCGTTCAGGGAGTAAGGAAAATTCCTATTCAGTTTGCCAAAAAGATGGTAGGTAGATCGACTGATGATCTTCCAAGCCAGGGCGCAAGGGACTACATTCCACTTAAAGTGAATGCTTCAGGGGTTATGCCCATCATCTTTGCCCAGGCCATCATGTTTTTACCATTGACTGTTGCACAGTGGGCAATGGCTAATTCAGGCACCCAAAGCAACTTCCTTATTTCATTAAATAACTGGAAGTCACTTCCGTACAACTTGATATTTTTTACCCTGGTAGTATTGTTTACCTACGTTTACACCGCGTTGATTGTAAATCCAAAACAATATGCTACCTATTTAAAGAATCAGAACTCTTTTATTCCAGGTGTAAAACCAGGTGAAGATACTGAAGAATACATCGATTCATTGACCACCAGAATTACTTTCCCCGGTTCTATTTTCCTGGGTTTGATCGCCATTATGCCTGCCATTGTAGCAGCGGTTGGGGTGAGTGATGCCTTTGCCATCTTTTTTGGTGGTACGTCATTGCTGATTTTGGTGGGTGTAGCATTAGATACATTGGCACAAATTGAATCTTATTTGTTGATGCGCAAGTACGATGGACTTGTAAAATCCGGTAAGATCAAAGGCCGCAGCAGCGGTGGAATCCAGATCGGAGCAGGATATTAATCCTTCTGATTATGGTGTATAAGACCAACGATGAAATTGAATTAATCAGAGAAAGTAGTTTACTGGTTTGTAAGACCCTGGCTGAATTGAGTAAGCACATCAGGGAAGGACAAACGGGCAACCAACTAGATAAAATAGCAGAGGAATTTATACGTGACCATGGTGCCACACCAGGTTTCAAAGGTTACAGAGGTTTCCCGGCTACATTGTGTATATCTGTTAACGAACAGGTTGTACATGGTCTGCCAAATGACAGGCCATTTGAAAGTACCGATATCATTTCCGTCGACTGCGGAGTAGTGAAGAATGGATTTTACGGCGATGTA
This sequence comes from Saprospiraceae bacterium, assembly GCA_017987975.1. Taxonomy (GTDB): domain Bacteria; phylum Bacteroidota; class Bacteroidia; order Chitinophagales; family Saprospiraceae; genus JADKBO01. The sequence continues at coordinate 80,976 of JAGNSQ010000002.1, read as the reverse complement.
GCTTATACCTTTATTGGTAAGGATGCGAATTCAGCCGTGATCAAACTTTGCCAGGTCACCAAAGAGTCTCTTTATCTGGGCATTGCAGAAGCAAGTGCAGGCAAAAGGGTAGGGGACATTGGTTTTGCCATTCAGAACCACGCTGAAGTGAAACACAGGTTTGGAGTTGTACGAGAGTTGGTAGGTCATGGCTTGGGTAGGAATCTGCACGAAGCACCTGAGGTAAGCAATTTTGGCAAACGAGGCCAGGGGGTATTATTAAAGGAAGGTTTGGTGATTGCTATTGAACCAATGGTCAATCTGGGAACTAAAAAAGTATCTCAGAGCAAGGATGGGTGGACAATTACCAGCTTTGACAAGACCCCATCTGCCCATTATGAACATAACATTGCCATCCGTAAAGGAAAGCCTGATATACTCTCAGATCATTCATTTATAGAGAATTCTGTAAAAAATAATGATTTTTTGACAGATGTATCGATAAATTTTTAGATATTTGCACTCCAATTCAAAAAATGAGTTCTAAAAACCTGATAAAATTAGACGGAATAATAGAAGAGGCGCTATCCAACGCTATGTTTAGGGTACGTTTGGAAAACGAGCACCTCATCATAGCCACGATATCGGGAAAAATGAGGATGAATTACATCCGAATTTTGCCTGGCGACAAAGTGTCTGTGGAGATGTCACCGTATGATTTGTCAAGAGGAAGAATAACGTATAGGTATAAATAAGCTGAAATAATAAACCAATGAAAGTAAGAGCTGCCGTCAAAAAACGATCTGAAGATTGTAAGATCGTGAGAAGGAAGGGAAAAATTTACATCATCAATAAAAAGAATCCTAAGTTTAAACAACGTCAGGGTTAAAATTATAGTACAATGGCACGTATTGCGGGAATTGACTTACCAAAAAACAAGAGAGGCATCATAGGCCTTACTTATATTTACGGAATCGGTAGAAGTACAGCTGCTGACATCCTTGCTGCGGCAGATGTGAGCCAGGATACCAAAATATCCGACTGGACAGATGACAACGTAAAATTCATTTCTAAAATGATCCAGGATACTTACAAGGTTGAGGGTGAATTGAGGAGTGAAGTGCAGCTTAATATCAAACGATTGATGGACATTGTTTCCTATCGTGGTTTGAGACACAGAAGAGGCTTGCCTGTAAGGGGACAAAGCACCAAGACCAACGCAAGAACGCGTAAGGGTAAGAAGAAAACAGTAGCGAACAAGAAGAAAGCAACTAAATAATAAGTAATGGCAAAAGGTAAAAAGGTTAAAAAGCGTAATGTCGCCATCTCCGCAGACGGGTTGGTTTACATTCAGGCCAGTTTCAACAACATTATTATTTCAATCTGTAACAACCAGGGACAAGTTATTTCCTGGGGTTCTGCGGGTAAAGCAGGTTTCAGAGGATCCAAAAAGAATACACCCTATGCCGCTCAAATGGCTGCTACCACTGCTGCACAGACAGCCTTGGATGCAGGTTTGAAACATGTAGAAGTATTTGTAAAAGGACCAGGAGCAGGAAGAGAATCTGCCATCAGGGCGATCGATTCAGCTGGTATCAAAGTGACAAGGATCAAGGACGTAACTCCAATCCCTCACAATGGTTGCAGGCCTCCAAAGAAAAGAAGAGTTTAATAAAATAGAAATAAAAAAGGATAATGGCTAGATATACTGGACCAACTACCAAAAAAGCCAGGGCTTTCGGAGAACCTATCTACGGTTATGATAAGTCGTACGAGAAAAGGAAATTCCCTCCTGGTCAGCATGGCATGGCGAAAAAGCGTAAACAAATGTCTGACTACGCTGTTCAGCTAATGGAGAAACAGAAAGCAAAATATACTTACGGCCTGCTCGAAAGACAGTTTCGTAACTTGTTCCACAAAGCTACCAGCAAACACGGAGTAACGGGTGAAATCCTGCTCCAATTGCTTGAGTCAAGATTGGACAACACACTTTTCAGAATGGGTGTTGCTCCTACCAGAAAAGCTGCTCGTCAGTTGGTTGGTCACAAACATGTTTTGGTAAACGGTGTATTGACCAACATCCCTTCTTTCCTTCTTAAGCCAGGTGATTTGATCTCGGTAAGAGGAAAATCAAGAGGACTTGATTTTATCAAAAGCAATGTTGGTAAAAAAACCGATGCCAAAAGTTTCGCCTGGGTTGAATGGAACCCTGAAAGAATGGAAGGCAAGTTTATCGACTACCCAGAAAGAGAAAGAATTCCTGAAAAGATCAATGAACAATTGATCGTGGAATTGTACTCCAAGTAATACTTAAAGCAGCCCACCGGTTCTCCGGCCTGGGTTGCTTCAACTTTTTGAATCACGTTAAATCTTTCATAAAACATGAGTATCCTGAATTTTCAAAAGCCAGATAAAATTAGGTTGCAAAAAGCAGACGATTTTGAAGGCATCTTTGAATTCAAACCCTTGGAGCCTGGCTTTGGTCAGACCATAGGTAACTCCCTAAGAAGGATTCTTTTATCATCCCTTGAAGGCTATGCTATTTCTGCAATCAGAATTGGTGGGGTAGATCATGAATTTGCTTCTATCAAAGGCGTTGTGGAAGATACAGTTGACATCGTTTTGAATCTGAAACAAATCAGATTGAAACCGGTAATGTTAGACAATACTAGTGCTGAAGAAAAAATCTACATTACCATTTCTGGTAAGGATACTTTTAAAGCAGGCGATATTGAAACATACAACAACATTTTTAAAGTAATGAATCCTGAACTGCACCTCTGCACCATGGAGCCTTCTGTTACTTTGGAATTGGAGTTAACCGTAACCAAAGGTCGCGGTTATGTACCTGCTGACGAAAATCTTCCTAAAGATGCTCCTATTGGCGTTATTCCAATTGATGCCATCTATACGCCGATCAAAAAAGTGGCGTATAAGGTTGAAAATACCAGGGTCGAACAGCGTACTGACTACGAAAAATTGACCATCGACATAAAAACCGACGGCACCATTCATCCAGAAGAAGCGTTGAAAGAAGCTTCAAGGATCATGATTCAACACCTGATGTTAATCACGGATGAAAACATTACTTTCAACGATGCTACCAGCAGAGAAGACAATATTGTGGATGAGCACATCCTCCACATGCGCAAGTTGTTGAAAACTTCATTGGAAGATCTCGATCTTTCTGTAAGGGCTTACAACTGTCTGAAAGCTGCTAAAATCAATACCTTGGGTGAAATGGTTAAATTTGATACCCACGAGTTGTTGAAATTTAGAAACTTCGGTAAGAAGTCACTCGTAGAAATTGAGGAATTGCTTCAGACCAAAGGCCTTACTTTTGGCATGGACCTGAGCAAGTACAAATTGGACGAAGAATAATCGCATTGGCCCATCAGGATTAATTTTATTAATAACCGCATTAACCCAGGTTTTTTCGCTCAGGCCAAGTAGCAGAAACCAAAAGTGATGCAGACAAACTTTGTACAGTGAGACACGGAGTTAAAACCAACAACCTTGGAAGAAAAATGGGCCACAGGGTAGCCCTTTTCAAAAATCTTAGCATTGCATTGATCATGCATAAAAGGATCAATACAACATTGGCAAAAGCCAAAAACCTAAGGGTTCAATTAGAGCCATTGGTAACCAAATCAAAAGACAATACCCAGCATTCTCGTCGTACTGTTTTTGCTTATTTGCAAAACAATGGTGCAGTGAGTGAATTGTTTGACACCATCGGTCCAAAAGTGGCTGATCGTCCGGGAGGTTACTTAAGAATCATCAAAACGGGATTCCGTAAAGGTGACGGTGCTGAAACCGCTTTGATCGAATTTGTAGACTTCAATGAAGTTTACAGCTCTAAACCAGCTTCTGCCACCGGCAAGAAAAAAGTGAGAAGAGGTAGGGCAAAAGCAACAACTGCAGCTCCTGCAACTGAAAACGAGGCAGCAAGTGCTGAAGATACTGCAGCTGAAGAAACAGCTGAATAAACAGAAGAGTAGAGTATATAAATATAAGGCGGCTCCCGTAAGGAAGTCGCCTTTTTTTATTGGTTTTATCTGTTTAAGTTACTTTCGTAGCTAAATGGCTACAGGATGTTTTTAGCACTCATAACGCGTACAGGCAGCGATCAATGCCCGGTAATTGCCATCCTTACTTAAAATCTCTTCATTTCCAATCACCACAATCTGTTCTTTGGCACGGGTAAGCGCCACATTGAGCTTTCGATCAATTCCTTCATTAGAGAGCGATACTAGCGTTTTGAGTTGAGAAGGCCTGTTAGTGACCAAAGACAGTAAGATGATGTCCTTGGCGCCTCCCTGGTACCTTTCTACAGTGTCGATCTGTATTTTTTCATTGGGCAACTTGGATCGGATGAGGGCTATCTGGGCCCGGTAAGGTGTAATAATGCCGATAGAATGTTCGTGAAAGGTTTTACCTGCTGTTTGATAGGCCTCCAGGATTTTACCCACCATTTCAACCACCAAATCGGCTTCGGCTTCATTGGTTTTGTAACCCTGGACAACTTGAACCGGCGAATTGGCAAAAATCAATCTATCACTAAGCCAACCATCATCTTCACTCAGAAAAGAACTTGCCTCTAATCTTTCAATGCCTGGAATGGACTTTAAACGACCTTCATAAAACTGTATGTTGACAAAATTCATGATGTCTCTGTGCATCCTTCCTTGCTGACTTAATACATCCCAACAGTGAAACCAATTTTCTTGCCGGGCTTTCATCAACATTCTTTCAAACAAGGAGGTGCGGGCATCAGAAAATTGCAATTCGTGTAGCTGCACATTTTTAATCTCCGTCTCAGTAGGACGCTGCACCACTACTGCCGGCAATTGTTTGTGGTCGCCGATGAGGATAAATTTTTTGAATCTTGACAAAATACCACAGAGGTTGGGCTCCAGAATCTGACTGGCTTCATCAATGATCACAGTGTCAAATTCGAGTAAATCGAGCAAGGATAGTTTTCCCATCAACGAAGAAACAGTTGATAGATAAATTCTCGTTTGGGTAAGGAAATGCAGGATGTCTTTTCTTTTGTGCATGGCACCCACCTGGTTTTGCATCAGGGTATGGGAAAATCTGGGATCAATGGCAAATGAGCTGCCCAATCGGGTCAGTGCCGACTCCAGTCCTTCAGCACGCAGGCACTCGTTGATCTCATCTACAGCCCTGTTTGTATAGGCCAAAAGCAAAATTCTTTCACCTGTAGTTTCATAAAGGGTGCGTACAGCATGCCGGATGATAATGCTTGTTTTTCCGGTTCCTGGAGGTCCCCATAACAAAAAATAATCCTTACAACTGACTATTTTGCTGATGAGGTTTTTTTGTTCAGGGGTGAGGTGATCTGGCAATTTATCCACCCAGGTAACCTCTGAAATAGTAGGTCTTTGCCTCCCCAACAGCAGCCTCCTTTTTTCAACGGGAGCCTGAATAAACATAAATAAATTTCGGTACATGTGTCGAAAACCACTATCCAATACATCGCCTTCCAGGTTCCACAAATCGTGCAATTCAAAAAGTTGTTGGTTTCTTTGTGGGCTCCTCAACCTTAACACAATCTCGTCGTTGGTTATGCTTACCAAATTGCACTTAAAAACCTGATGGCTCAGGGCATCCTGGATTTGGCCGGTATGAGGATAAAGGACTACCACATCTCCTTTTCTGAAATTGGAAAGGGCATTGCTAAAATCAGTAGGTTGAAGGGTAAGTAAGGCATCCTCCTGGCTACTTTCATTTTTTACAATGCGCAGGTGACTTAAGATTGAAAAACGCTCGGCCTTAGCCTCAATGTCTTCCAACCATAGAGAGGCTAGTCCATTGGTGGTGTCGGGTCCTGCTTCACCTGTCTTGGCCAATACCTGTTCTCTCGCAGAAAAAGAGAGGAAATGGTGGTAATAATTGCGCTCCACATCATCCATTGCAATATAACTGTCTTCAAAACTTTTGAGGTCGGTGTGTAAATAGCCTTTGATGTTTTTAAACTGATTGACCTTCATAAAAGCACATAGCTTAGCCGCAGTCTCAGGAGAATGGGCAAAGGCATGCTCCATCAGCATAATTTCATTTCGGGTTCTGATCAATTCCAGTTGGCGAGTTCGTGTTGCAGGTGCGTACCTTAAAGCTTCTTTTTCTAATCTTGAATACAGAATAAAATTTCTTGTTTTTAACTTACCTCCATACGTGGCTTGAACGATCATGTCATACAGCAGGGTTTGTAGATAATGGCTGTCTGTGAGCCCATAAACATTGGGCATAAAGGGTTGAGAACTCTTTAACTCTATGATGTCAGCCTGGTCTTCATGCAGATTGTGGTGAAAAAAATCCAAACGCCCTTGAATTCCATAAGTCCTGCAATAAAAAGAGGGTTCGAGGTAGATATTGTTCTTGGAAATCCCCTTGGTGTCCATCTCATTTTTCAATACCTGTTTGATGTTGTTGAAATGCATCCTGAGTTTATCTATATTTTGAATGACGTCTTCATCTTTTTGCAGGCACCACGCCAGTGCATCCTGATGAAAGAAGGTGGATATTAGTGATTCAAAATTTTTATTTTCATCATTCACCAGATTGTCAAGAATCAGGTTGGCCAGGTTTCCCACAAGCACTGCCTGCCCGGTTTCTTTGGGAGCCAGTTTCTGAAGTGCATAGAGCCAATATTCACCATTGGATCCGGCAACTGCGTTGGCAACAGCGGTAACGTCCACCAAATAATCCGGGTTGATGACAAAGGCGGCAGGCACCAGTCGGTCAGGTGCATGCAGGTCAACATCAATTAATATAACCGGAATGGGCAGTGGCAATAATTTAAACGTGGCTTCAATATTGGAGGTAAACATTTCATTTTTATCTGAAATGTCAAATTGTACCTTCCATTCCTTTCCTCCTGTTTTATCTTCCAGAAAGACCAAAGTTTTGGTCTGAAAATTTATTTCCTGAATAATGCCATCCAGGCTTCGATAGAAACCTGTTTTTTTATCATCGGTTACAAACAGTGCTGCTGCCAGCTCAGCGGATGGTTCGATTACTTCTGGCGTTTCGTGCCAAATTTTGGAAAGAAGCGTAGGGGCCAAAACTCTAGCGCTTTCACACAAAACCAGCGCATTGTTAGAGGTGATTTCATTTCGTTCAAAGGCCCTTCGATAAGAATGGAGAATGAAAGTAGATCTGCCGGATAATTTCCAGCGGGTAGAGATATATGCTATTTTGGCAAAGAGGGTGGTAAAACGCAGGTTTTCATCTGATAGCATTAAATCTATCAAAACATGGAGGCCTTGAAATGCTTCTCTTGCCTTTCTTTCAATTGAGAAATTGGCATCATTTAGCATATTTTCAATGGAAGCTACCAGTTGTCTGGCTTCATCCACCAAGGTAGATTTTATCGGTGTTTTTTCTAGTGACATAGTGCGTTGGGGTAAGGGTAAACAAAAAGGAAAGTCTTTAAGCGATAATATGTAAGTCTAAAATTCATATGATTTTGCAAATATCTGCACTTTTGGCCATGCATTTAACACAAAATTAAGTTTGGTCGCTGGCAGGTGGTATAAAACAGAAAAAGCCGGCTCTCTTTAGAGTCGGCTTTTCTTGTTTAATTAAATTAGGTCTATTTTGTAAAAACTACATTTCGTTTTATTTAGCCAGCAGCATTTTGCCGGATTTTAAAGTGCCGTTGAATTCTATCTGATAGAAATAAACGCCTGCTTTGCTTCCGATGTCCTGACGGTGGATAGTTACCTTATTGTTGCCGGGTACAAAGTGATTTACCTGGGTCAATACGGTTTTTCCTGTGGCGTCTGCTACCCAAAGGGTCGCTGTACCTTCCACATCTGTTCTGTACAGGATGGTTGTTGACTCACTGAATGGGTTGGGCTGGTTTCTCAACTCGGTGGTCATTTTTTCAACTACTACTCCGTCAGCTGCTTCAAGATTGATAGATCTTGTCTGCAGTGTTTCATCGTATAATTCGGCTTCAAAATCACGGCTTTCCAATTGCCAGTTGATGCTGTTACCGTCTTTGCGACTTTCCAGTAGGATGTTGAAAAGCACTTCACCTGCCTGTACCATTTGTGCGTCTCTGCTGTCAATGCTTATTTTGAGGGTTCCGTTTTCAAAGTGGAAATTGTCATTGCCCACTTTCAATACGGCACTTTCTATTCCTTTGAATATAAAATTGGCCTCATCAACCTTAACGGCAAATTGTATGCCAGAAATTTGAAGTTCTTCACCGGCGCTTACCGATGCATGAATTGTTGAACCTGCCTGGTGGGCCTGGTCGGCTACCAGCAATAGGGCAGGGGAGGTTCTGTTTTCTGCATTGGCACTCGCCAGATTGTAGGTTGCAGAGTTGTTTACATCACCCGTTTTTACTGCGGTAAAGTCCATGTTTTCTTTATCCTCACTCAATTCACTGATATCAATTCCTTCAGGGAAATTGTGTGGATCTCTTGGATCTGCAAACACATGATTTGAGGGTACAAACCTCCAGGGATCATTGTTGGCAAAAACTTTGTCAACACCCAGGATAAGTTTTCTCAAATTAACCAGGTCGCTTGCAGATACTTTTTTGTCTTTGTTGATGTCAGCGGCTATGATGTCGTATGGATTGTCCAAATATTTCATACCCAGGATGTGTCGTTGAATCAACACCAGGTCAAGAGTAGAAAGTCCGTTCAAAATATCGTCATTCTTAGCAGCTTTCAATTGATAACCGTTGAAGAATGGTACTTCTGCAAAATTGAATTTACCCTCAACTGCAGTGGTGCCCTCCATTTTGGATTCGTCTGTCATATTGGTCAACTCCACAGCTATGTTTTCAAATCCGGTAGCTGTTTTGTTGATGACTTTTCCTGAGATCGTCGCCGTAAGATTGCCAACATTGGGACAAACATTTTTATTGGGTGAGTCCTGTAGAATCAATCTGACATCACAGAATTCTGAGTTACCATCCTGGTCAATTACATACATTTTCAATGGAATGGAAGCACTAACTCCGTTAGGCACATCAGCACAGGTAAAGGTTTTGGCAGGTTGACTTCCGCTCGCATTGAAAGAGAATTTCAAATCATCGCCATCGCAAAGGTCTTCTGATTTTAGGTCAAAGTCGCTTGCCCATACTTCTGCTTTTCCTGCTTCATCCAACACCCATACTACTTCTGAATTACAGATAGGGGTAGGTGGTTTGTTGTCCTTCACATGGAAGGTATAAGAACAGCTGGTTGTGTTTTCACACAAATCTTTTACGGTAAAAGTCATCTTGTGTCTACCTGCAGGGTAAACCCTTGCATAAAATGATCCTGTACCTGTCTGATCTATCGTACCATTGTTGTCTTCATCGTACTGCCAGGTATATCTCAACAAGGCAGGAGCTGTACAATCATCTGTAGCTGTAACTGAGTGCTCAACGTATTCTTCACAATCACTATTGATTGAGTTAATAGTCTTGTTACTGCAACCTGCTACAAAAACAGGTCTTTCAGAGTTGTTCAAAACAATTTTTTGTACATAGGTAATGAACTGTGGATTTTGTGGATTGGCATCGCACCAGTTTACGACTCTCCATGTTCTCAATATTTTCAGACATGCACCAGGTATACTGAATACCTCATCATCCCATGAGATGGCAATATCTGCACAGTTTGAATTGGTATAGGTTGGTTTGCTGTTTAAAAGATCTGGAGTTGCATCTGCTTTATCACAACCATTGATTTCGAGGTCTAAAGGCCATACAATGTCTGTTGCATCAAATGGGTTTGAATCTTTAATTACAATGATCTGTGTTTTTGAATCAGTCAATCCTTGTTTGTCAGTAGCTCTCCATGTTCTGGTGATGGTACCTAAACCACACTTTAATGTACCAGCATCTGTTGATGTAATCGTTACACTACAATTGTCTACTGCTGTTGCAGATCCACCTGTATTTGCCACGTTTTTATAATCAACATCGCAATCAATGGTGATGGCAGGAGGTACGGTGATAACCGGTGGTTTTTTATCCTGTGTTTTTACGTTGGCTACACAGTCAGCGAAATTTCCGGCTTTGTCATACACTCTTAATACCACTTTTTGGTATACAGTAGGATCACTGCTCACGTCTTCGCAACAGAAGTTGACCTTATTTTTAAATAACAGGTCTTCTGGTCTGTTACAATTATTTACCTGTCTTCTGATTTCAAATTTTTCAATTCCACAGTTGTCAGAGCTTCCGTCATCTATGGAGGTAGCAAATAAATCTGCCCATCCGGCATCTTCTAATGATACTACGGTAAAGCCTTCACAAACAGGGGTAGGTGCCTCGGTATCTTTTACAATTACCTCTGTAAAACATTGGGTGCTATTTCCACAACCATCAGTGATGGTGTATACTATCCATGAAGTGTCAGCTGGCAAACCACTGATGGTATAGAAGTAACTGCCATCAGCACGGGTTGTTTTTTTGACATTGTCGTAAACAGGATTTACAAAAGGCTGTCCATTGGCATCTCTCAGCTTATAGCCTACAATGTAATCCCAGTTGCTGCATTCAAATACAACATTGGGTGCCGGCACAACAAAAGTACCTGTGCATTTGCCCTCATCGGTTGTAACATTGAATGCAAAATCAGGAGGAGAAACACATACCGGAGGGTCTGTATCAACTATTTTGATGATCTGCGCACTCACGGTATCTCTTCCAGTACACCAGTCAATAACGGTCCACTGACGCAACACTTTTTTAGAAGCACCGCAGATAGGGAAAATAACATCATTGTAAAAATACATGATGTTCGGACAATCGGTTCCTCCCGGGTAACCTGTTACATCAGGGTGCGGAGCACCGTTTGGTAATAATTTCAGGTTGGTTGTACAAGAAAAAACAGGCTTGTCGTGATCATCATAGTTGGGTGGAAATACTACATCATCGATGGTAGGCCTGGTAATGTTGATGATCTGCTCACAGGTGGTTTTATTGCCATAAGCGTCTGTAGCTGTCCAGGTTCTGGTAATAACTTTTACATACTGGGCACTACACTGAGACACTACTTCTTTATCAATAGAAGTAAGGGTTACAGATGAACAGGCGTCTGAAGCTGAGGGCCTGGGCACTGAAGTTCCCGGTGTTGTAGGCTGACCACATTGTAAGGTCACACTTGGACAATTGGTAATCACGGGTGGCAATTTGTCTTCCACTGTGATGTTGCCCCAGCATGATAAGTCGCAACCGCTTAAGGTTACCACAACATTGTAGGTTTTACCAATATTTGCTTTGGTTAGCAGGTTGTTGGTAATGGGCGTTCCATTGGCAGTAGATACCACTACATTGTAAAACGAATTGGGATAAGCCTGGCCTTCCAGGATCATATCTGCCACTACCACTTCAGTACAGTTGGTACCCAATGAAATCTGGACAAGGTCATTGCATGCTAAAATGGCGTTGCAATCCACTGTCTGTGCTTTTGACTGGGTATTCATCACAACCAGAATGGCCAGTGTCAACAAATTTCTCAGGTGTTTCAAGCTGATGAAACCGTTGAATTGTTGAATGAGTAAGGATTTGTTCATCTTGATAAGATTTAAATCGGTTTTTTATTTTATTATGAAAGTTATTTGTCGCGGCAGGAGAGTGGGAGTGCACACCTCACAATGTGCACCCCTCGTATCCTAAAAAACCGTTTATTTTATAACAATCATTTTTTTATTGGCTGAATGAGTTTTTGAGTCTAGTTGGTAAAAGAGTATGCCCGCTTTGTTGAATTCAGAAACATTGAGTTCTATTGTATTATAACCTTTGTCATAATTTTTTCTGAATTGTTTCAACACGGTTCCATTGTAATCATACACTTTGAATGATACTTCGCCTGCTTCAGGAATAGTAAAGCCAATGGTCGTTGTATGATTGAATGGATTGGGTGTGTTTTGGTACAGTTCAAAGGTTGAATTGGCATAGTTGCTCTTACCTCTCAATTCCAGATCCATTGAGCTTGCCGTAATGTTTTCGTCTTCATTGAAATATACTTCTGACTTCAACATTCTGTCATTGAGGTTAAACCACTCACCGGCAGCAATATCCTGTTTGGCCACAAAGGTCAAACCAAATAATTTACCGTTTTCCTCGTTGTCTTTTTTGCTATTTGCCCAACTCATCAGTAAGGTGTTGTCCACAACATAGATATCATCTTCTGTTACATTGGCAGCCCCTTGCTCGATGCCCTTGAATTCAAATTTATCCTGATCAAACACCATTGAAAACTGAATGCCGGCAATGTTTTTAGCTTCAGCAACTTCAAACGGAACAGTGATTGATTCTCCTGCTTTTAGAGCCGTTGCTGCATACATCATGCTGGTCCTTGTTCTGTTTTCTGCTTCATTTGACTGTGCGTTGCGCTGGTAGGATGCATTGATGTCACCTACTTTAACTGCTACAAAGTCGCCGTTGCTTACATTGTGTTCCAATGTTCCCATTCCAATGCTGGATTGATAAGGGAATGGCTTTGTTGGATCAGCAAATACATGTGATTTGTCTACAAATTTCCAGCTATCGCTATTGGCAAGTTTGTCGGTCAAACCAAGGATCAGTTTTCTTAATGCTACCAGGTCAGATGCCGTTACTTTGTCGTCAGAATTGGCGTCACAAGCAATGATCTTGTATGGACTTTCTAGTTTTTTAACACCTAAAATGTGGCGCTGGATCAGGATTAAATCCAAGGTTGAAAGTCCGTTAAGATAGTCATCATTTTTTGATGGCGTAATGGTATAGTCGTTTTGTGTAATTAGGTCGTTAAATGTATATTCACCTTGCTCATTGCTGTAAATATATTTTGGAAATTCAGGTTGTTGTGATTCCAACATCAAAGCCACATTTTCAACGGACTCATTTGATTCCATTCTGATGGCTCCTGAAACCGATACTTTTTTAGATTCTTCGCCTTCGCCTTCTCCTTCATCGATATTGCCAAATCCACAGGTATTGTTATTGTCCTGTATGTTGATGTGGGTTGTACAGAAGTCCTGATTGCCTGCAAGGTCAGTTACATAGATCTTCAATTCAAATCTTGTGGTATTATCTGTCATGTCAGCACATCTGAAGGTCCTGGCTGCGTCTAAAACATTGCTGGTAAATGAATACTTCAAATTAGGATTGGGTGAACAGTTGTCATAACTTCCAGCATTAAAATCAGAAGCCCAAATTTCAACGGTGCCATCCTGCTCCATAATTACGGTTGTAATTTCTGACAAACAGTAAGGTGTTGGTTTTTTCTGGTCTTTTACTTCAAAGGTGTTTGAGCATGTTTTGCTGTTTCCACATTCGTCTGTTACTGTCCAGGTAATGGTGTGTTTTCCGAAACTTACTGTTCTGCTTACTGTATTGGTGTTTCCGGTAAAATCTTTAGTTCCGTTGTTATCCACATCCAGGACATACGACCAAACAAATTTATCACCCTGGGTACAATCGTCGGTAGCAGTAGCTGTAGCTTCGATCAATGCCTGGCAATTGTCCACCTGGGTAATCTTCACATCTGCAGGCAGACATCCTTTTGTAATGGTAGGAGCTGTATTGTTTTGTCCTTTGATGACCTGTGTATAGGTCCACTTACCGGCTGATGGAATCAGTGGATTGAATTGGCACCAGTCGATTACGGTCCATTTTCTCAATACTTTGAAACAAAATCCTTCTACATATTGGAAAACGATGTCTTCATGTTCTATGGCAATCTGACTGCATGGACGGGTTGCCCATGTAGGTTTTTGTTTACCAGCTGGCATATTTTCAGGAGCAATACCGGTGGCCAAACAGCCATTGGTAAATGTATGATCCTGTGGCCAGGTTATGTTGTTGGCATTAAACGGATTGGTAGGTCTAACTGTGATCACTTGTACACAAGTTGTTTTATTACCAAAGTTGTCTGTAGCCGTAAAAATTCTTGAAATAGATCCGCGACCACAGTCGTCAAAGCCATTGTCTTTTACTTCTTCTGTAAGATTTGCTCCACAAACATCACTTGCTGTTGGCTTGCCATATTGACCCAGACTTAATAGATCTGCGTTACAATCAACGGTAATGTTTGCAGGGCAGTTGGTAAGGGTAGGAGGTACGTTGTCCTGAACTCTTACTTCTACCATACAGGTGTTGGAATTACCGGCTTTATCTACCACTCTTAATTGAACCATGAATGATTTTCCGGCATCTTCACAACAGAATTTGATTTTTGGTCCCCATTCATTGGTGATGCTACATGAAGAAGTCTCCATTCTCCTGGCTTCCAAATAATCAATTCCACAGTTGTCCCAAGAACCATCATCCAATGATTCCACAGTTACATAACCAAGACCATCATCATTAAGTCCGGCAAATGAAAATTGATCACAAACAGGAACCGGAGGGGTGCCATCTTTGATGTCAACTCTGGTGATGTCTTCGCTTGCATTGTCGCAATCGTCAACTGCCAGATAAGTTACCCAAATGGTAGTAACACCTGCAGGCAGAGTTTGAATGGTAAAGGTACCATCTGAATTTTTAATTACGCCATCTGTACTTCCGGGACCCGGTGACGGAGCGCCAGTTAGATCAGGTACATTGTAGGATACATAGTACTGAGTGTTGCTACAATCTGTAATGGTAGGATGTGGCAATTTTATTTGAGATGCGCAGGTAAGACCCGTTGTTCCTACCGTAAAATCGGCTGGTGCAACGATCACGGGAGCATCTTTATCCATAACGGTAATGGTTTGATTTCTGATGATTTGAGTAGCATTACACAAATCTGTAACGATCCATTTTCTCAACAGTTTGAAGGTTTTATCACCTCTACACTTAGGTATTTTGGTATCCTGGAAATCAACGGTTACATTTAAACAAAATACACCTTGTGGACTGCCGGTATAAATAGGATCTGGATGACCATTGGCCAGTTTAGGCCAGTTGCCACAGGCTGGAATAGAAGGGTTAGGGCCTAAAACATCATCCCAGTTACTAGGAAATACTATGTCTGCGCTATCGGCCTTTCTAATGTAAATATCAGATGAACAAGTGCTTGAGTTGCCCGAAATGTCAGTTACAACCCAGGTGCGTGTGACCACGGAACTGAAATCTCCAACACAATCACTTTTGGTTATTTGATCATAATATTCTAAAATAACATCAGAACAATAATCGAAATTTTTAACCAGGAATTTGTTCCCTGTTAATGGAGTGACTATGGCGTCTGGCCTAAGTGGATAGCCAGTGACCTGTGGCCCTGTCAACTGATTACAATCGATGGTTACATCCGGATTGCAAATAAGTGAAGGAATTGATTTGTCCTCCAACTTGATCAAACCCCAGCAGGAGTTGGTACTACATTCCTGTACAACTTTTGCTTCGATGGTTTTACCAATGTATTTCTGAGAAATTCTGGTATTGGGTATGATGGTATCCTTTTCCATATCTCTTAGCACTACATCATACGATGAAGCCGTTGTTGGGAAAAGAATGGTTTCTAACACCATTTCAGGAGTCACACTCAATTCACACCTGCCATTCATGGAGAGGTGAATGAGGTTATTGCAGGCAAGTGCAATGGGCAACTCATCTGCAATGTCTACCGTAATAGTATCACTGATATTACAAAATCCGGATGTCTGTCCGGCAAAGGCTCTTGCGGTACCATTGACCCGTACATCATAAGAGCCAACTACAGCTCCCCAATTGACCACAAGGGTATTGGTAGTCAAAGGGCCAACTGTTGATCCTCCTCCGCTGATTGTCCAGGCAACAGAGGGCAACATGCTATTGGCAACATCAATTCGATAAGTCTTGTTATCGCTATCAACGCAGGCACCGATATCTCCGAGGATTTCATTTCTTGGATACCGGCAAGTGCGAAGTGAGTTGACTGTATATTCAGTGGTACCGTTGGTCACGATCAGTGAATAATTAGAGTTGTCAACTCTTCTGGCATTTAAAACGTAGCTGCCCGCGGGGCCTTCTGTAATGACCGTTCCTGCCGGAATGACAAGTGGTGCAGCAGGGGGAGCTGGTGAGGCAGTGCTGTACAGGCCATTTGCCGCTACAATGGTCCAGGTCAATCCCGGCGCACTGGTAATGGTAATGGTCTCAGTAAACTGGCCGTTGCCCCACGAAGTCTCGTTGTTCATACACCCACATTCATTCCGGGTAAATGTCGGAGCTTGTGCAGATGCCGTAATCCAGTTTAAACACAACAACAAGGCAACCATATAAAGTGGCCTTTGGTGTTTTCTACTGAGATCCGATTTCAGTGAATGTAAAAAGTTCTTCATCGAATTTTGTGTTTTTTGTAATATTCGTTTCACTACAATGATTTTAACAGGTTGGGTACATGAATTACACACCTTTCCCTCATTTGTGATACCTAATGCCAAATTCTACACCAAAAGGAAAATCATATTAGTAGCATTTTTAATATGAAAAGACATTATGAAAATTGATAATATGTAAGCAGTTTTTACTCAGAAATAAGCAGCGATTTTATGGGGCCACTTTTTTTTTACTTTTTTTTGACACATATTACACTAAAAACTAATATGTTATGGAGAATCTGCATTTTAGCCTCTTTTTGATCCCCGGATGACTGAAGCGCATTTTTTTTTCAGCGCTTTTCATATTATTGAAAAAATTAATGTAATTTTACCTGATAATTACTAAAGTCTGTATTAGCCCATGGCAAGAATATTAATTGTTGACGATGATGCGAGCATCCGAAGGACCCTCAGAGAGATCCTTGAGTTTGAGAGCTATCAGGTAGATGAGTCGCCTGATGGTCTGGATGCACTTGTCAAGGTAAAACAGCAGGCCTTTGATGTAATCATTCTGGACATCAAGATGCCCAAAATGGACGGCATGGAAGCCATTGAACGCATCCAGATCCTTTGTCCGGATGTGCCAATTGTAATGATTTCGGGCCACGCCAATATTGATACCGCAGTAGAAGCTGTGAAAAAGGGAGCTTTTGATTTTATTCAGAAACCCCCCGATCTCAACAGGCTGCTGATCACCATCCGTAATGCCATGGACAAATCTTCGCTCATCACAGAAAAAAAGGTGTTGCAGAAGAGGGTCCACAAGTCTATGGTACAAGAGATGATAGGTGAGAGCAAGGCCCTGGAATTGATCAAACAAACGGTTGACAGAATAGCACCCACAGACGCGAGAGTTCTTATCAATGGAAAAAACGGAACCGGTAAAGAGCTGGTGGCCCGCTGGATCCACGACAAATCTAACCGCGCCGATGGTCCCATAGTGGAAGTCAACTGCGCTGCCATTCCGTCGGAATTAATTGAAAGTGAACTTTTTGGCCATGAAAAGGGGTCTTTTACCTCAGCACACAAAATGCGATTGGGCAAGTTTGAACAAGCCCATGGAGGAACCCTCTTTTTGGACGAAATAGGAGATATGAGCCTTTCTGCCCAGGCCAAAGTATTAAGGGCCTTGCAGGAAAGCAGGATAACCAGGGTAGGGGGTGAAAAGGAATTGTCGGTCGACGTCCGGGTCATAGCTGCTACCAACAAGGATTTGAGAGCAGAAATCAACAAAGGATTATTCAGAGAGGATCTTTATCACAGACTTGCCGTTATTGTCATAGAGGTGCCATCTCTCAATGAGCGAAAAGAAGATATACCGGCTCTGGTTGAACATTTTATGGTCAGGATTTGCGATGAGTATGGCATGAACAAAAAGACCATTGATGCAGCAGCCTTAAAACTGTTGCAGCAATACAATTGGACTGGCAACATTCGCGAATTGCGCAACGTTGTAGAAAGACTTATTATACTCAGCAAGGAAAAGATAACAAAAACAGATATTGAAAATTACGTCAATACCTCCAGCTCTGAGCGATCAAAACTGCAGGAAATATTTGATCAATTCGATAATTCTGAAAAACTACAGAAGTACATTCTCAAAGAATACGAAGCATACAAGGGCATCCTTGTCTAACTTTTTTTTTATTTTTGTGTTTATAGGATTTGCCCGTCATAGTCGTGTGGCGGGCTTTTTTTTCGCCCAATGTTTTCCTTCCATCTATTCAATGAAAGCCTTGGGTTTTTACTAAATATTTTTATCAAATGGAAGAAAGAAAATTAAAAGCCGCCGCTGTACCCACCCGTCAGATGAAACAATGGTCAGAACTGAAAGGAGAAAACTCCTGGACCATGTTTAAGGTGGTAGCTGAATTTGTGGAAGGTTTTGAAAAACTCAACCGTATTGGGCCATGTGTTTCTATTTTTGGATCAGCTCGTACGCAGGCTGACAACAAATATTATCAACTGACGGTTGATGTGGCCAAAAGAATAACCGAAGAAGGATTTGGAGTGATTACCGGAGGTGGCCCCGGCATCATGGAAGCAGCCAACAAAGGTGCTTATACACAAGGCGGACTAAGCGTTGGTCTCAATATCAATCTCCCTTTTGAACAATCGCACAATGCTTACATCGATCCCGATAAAAACCTGGACCACCGCTACTTTTTTGTACGAAAAGTGATGTTTGTCAAATATGCACAGGCCTTTGTTGTTATGCCGGGAGGCTTTGGTACCCTGGACGAAATGTTTGAAGTGTTAACTTTGATACAAACTAAAAAAATTTCGAAGGTACCTGTCATACTTATGGGAGTAGAATTTTGGTCGGGTCTCAAACATTGGATCAGAGAAGTGATGCTCCAACAATTTCACAATGTGTCAGAAAAAGACCTTGACTTACTGCCTGTAACCGATGATCCGGATGAGGTAGTTAAACTCATATCAGACTTTTACAACATGGGTACAGACGGCCATGCCATCAAGCCCAATCTCGAACTTTAATTGATGGATCGGCAGGCAATGATTTCTGCCCTGGCTGAAGTATATGAGCCCCGGGAAGCAAGTACTTTAATTAACTACTTATACCAGGATTTATTTGATGGCAGAAATCAACTTTCTCCGGCTGAAACATCCATTCTGGAAGCTGCTTTTCACCGTTTGTTGAAGCAAGAACCCTTGCAATACATTACAGGTAAGGCCTATTTTAGAGACCTGCTTTTGTATGTAGCCCCTGGTGTCCTGATTCCTCGTCCGGAAACCGAAGAATTGGTCAATTTTGCATTGGAATATGCCCAAAATCGCAAAATAAGCCACATCCTTGACATCGGAACAGGAAGTGGCTGTATTGCACTGGCATTAAAGAAAAAGCTGCCAGACGTCAAAGTAACAGCTATTGACAAGAGTGAAGAGGCACTTGCCATTGCCCGCAAAAATGCTGTCGACCTTGACTTGGAAATCGATTTGAAACGTTGTGATTTTCTTTTAGAACAGGATCGAAAAACGCTGATAGCTGTAGACCTCATAGTTAGCAATCCTCCCTACATCGGAAGAGAAGAAGAGACTTCAATGGCTGCCAATGTTATATCTTATGAGCCCCATATGGCTCTTTTTGCCGATGACGACCCACTTATTTTTTACAAGGCGATAGCTGCCTATGGAGGAGCTTCCCATACACCGGTAATTTGTGAAATCAATGAAAGGTGGGGTGCTGAAACGAAAGCCTGTTTTGTTTCGGCAGGCTATGAAAATGTGGTTATTTACAAAGATTTGCAGGGCAAGGATAGGGTGGTAATGGCTCAGTTGTGACAGACCAAAGTCTCAATTTTTTGATTTAATAAAAAATAGAATTATATGTCAGATTGGTATCTAGTGTCTTTAAATTGCCAAGCCTAAATATAACTTACGGCCTATTTTAAAATCAGCCGGCAATTATTTAAAACCTACAACGAGAGGTATTAAACATTAAACCTAAAGTGCATAATATCTCCATCATTGACTACGTACTCCTTGCCTTCAACGCCCATCTTACCTGCCTCTTTTACAGATGCTTCTGAGCCATAATGAATAAAATCTTCATATTTGATCACTTCAGCCCTGATGAATCCTTTCTCAAAATCAGTGTGAATAACGCCTGCTGCCTGAGGAGCTTTATCGCCCCTGTGGATGGTCCAGGCACGTACTTCTTTTTCACCTGCTGTGAAATAGGTGATCAGGTTGAGTAGTTTGTAGCAGGCTCGGATTACTCTGTTGACACCCGGTTCATCCAGGCCCATGTCTCTCACAAATTCCATCCTTTCTTCTTTGCTTTCCAACTCTGCTATATCCGCTTCAATGGCTGCAGATACGAGGATGACTTCTGCACTTTCATCCTTTACACTCTCCTTAAATTTCTCAGTATGCGCATTGCCGGTTTTTACACTGCCTTCGTCTACATTGCAAACATATAAAACCGGTTTGTCGGTCAGTAACCAGGTATCTCTGATAAACTCTTTTTCATCGTCACTAAAAGTAAAAGCTCTGGCACAATTGCCCGCTTCCAAAAAGTTATACAACTTCTCTAAAAATTCTACTTTGGCAGCATCATCCTTAGTTCCTGATTTAGCTTGCTTTTTCTGTCTATCTATCCTTTTTTCCAGGGTCTCCAGGTCTTTTAAGATGAGCTCATTGTCAATTATGCCCTTGTCTCTCAATGGATCAACACCTCCTTCAACGTGCACTACATTGTCGTCATCAAAGCATCGAACTACATGGACAATAGCATCTACTTCGCGAATATTGGCTAAAAACTGGTTACCCAAACCTTCACCTTTACTCGCTCCTTTGATCAGACCGGCAATATCCACTATTTCCACGGTTGTAGGCTGCACCCTTTGTGGCTTTACGATGTCAGACAATCGATCCAGCCTTTCATCGGGAACGGTAATTACGCCCAAATTGGGGTCTTTGGTTGCAAATGGATAGTTGGCTGCTAAAGCTTTTGCTGAAGTCAACGCATTAAATAGGGTTGATTTTCCTACATTGGGAAGTCCCACGATGCCGCACTGTAATGCCATGAATTTATTTTAGGCCGCAAAAGTAAACATTTTGCGCATAAAAACAGCTGAATCTGCAAAACTTAAGACGGCCTTATAGGGTCCAAAAGGTGGGAGTTAACGCTACCAGACTTTAATTACCGCCAGTTTTCAGGGTTTATTGGGCCTCACCATGACCGTGAGCCTGGAAGTACACAACAATTGGCCTTCTTCATCTCTGATTTCTGTATTCCAGACATGGATGGAACCACTGCATTTAATGGGTCTGACGGTTCCGGTGACCCAACCTGACCGGGCTGATTTGAGGTGGTTGGCATTCACTTCTAGCCCTACCGCGCTGTATTGACCTACGGGACCTGCGGCCAGCAATGAGGCAACGGAACCCAGGGTTTCTGACAAAACAACAGAAGCGCCACCGTGAAGCAGACCCATTGGCTGAATGGTTCGTTTGTCAACCGGCATGGTTGCTTTGATATAATCGGTGCCAATCTCAATAAAATCAATACCCAGATGAGAACCCAGGGTGTTTTGATTGATTAGGTTGAGCATCCCTATATCAGCACTAACTTTCCAGATCATTTCGTTAATAATCAGGGTTACGGTTTTGTCCTTTTGTATTTTTTCCACACATCGACAAAGGCCTTTGCATGCATCGTCGAAGTTTTTTCATTGTATTGAATCACTTCATTGGGATCTTCTGTGGGTGGGGTAGAAACAGAAACAGGGTTGGTAGAACCATTGTATATGGCCAATTCATTGACAAACGGCATAAAATCGGTTTCCTGGATAAAACAAAACATGTTTTTAACCTCTTCTTCGGTTACTCCAAAGGCCTTTTTGTACTTTTCAATATTGGTTCTGATCTCTTTGGATGCAGGTACAATATAGCGGTACTTCGTTTTTTGTCCGAGGTTGACGCTGACCAGTTCTGTAAAATTTTTATTTTCTAGATCGTAATGAAGGCCTGGTGTAATGACCCAAACTTCTTTGGCCTTGTCCTCCATTTTGATTACATCTTTCAATTTCATGTGACAATATTTTCTTTAAATTTTGACAAACAGTTTTTTAATCTTTTAATGGCTTCCGTCAAATCTTCTTCAGAAGCAGCATAGGATATTCTTATGCATTGATCAGCACCGAATGCAGAACCACTCACTAAGCCCACATGTGCTTCTGCCAGCATAATTTCAGAAAAATCATCTGCATTATGAATGGTGTTGGTGCCATCACTTTTTCCGAAGTAATAACTCACATCCGGAAATACGTAAAAAGCACCCTGTGGGTTATTGACAATTAAGCCGGGAATTTGTTTTAGCTGATCAATGACCAAATCTCGTCTTTTTTTGAAAGCTCTTGTCATTTCGGAGGTCGGCTCCATATCGCTATCAAGACCCACTGCTGCGGCATGTTGGCTAAAGGATGCTGCACCAGAGGTAACTTGTCCCTGTACCTTGTCGCAGGCTGAAGCAAGCCATGCGGGACCCGCCATAAAACCCAGTCTCCAGCCGGTCATGGAAAATCCTTTCGAGAAGCCATTCACCACAGCGGTTATCTCCTGCATACCCGGTACAGAGGCAATGCTGGCATGTTTTGATTGAAAATTGATGTATTCATAAATTTCATCCGAGACCACCACTATGTTGTCATGTGATTTGATAACCTCAGCTATGGCTGCCAACTCGTCACCGGTAAAAACGCTGCCGGTTGGGTTACAAGGTGATGAAAAAATGATCATCCTGGTCTTCGATGTGATGGCTGCTGCTACTTGTGCTGCGCTAACTTTAAACTCATCTTCAATACCGGCAGAAACAATTACCGGAGTGCCATGACAAAATTTTACGATTTCGAAATAAGAAACCCAGTAAGGAGCAAAAATAATAACCTCATCTCCCGGATCAATGACAGCGGTGCAGATATTAAATATACTCTGTTTCGCACCATTTGAAATCACAATTTGATTGCCCTGATAGTCGAGTCCACTGTCGCGTTTCATCTTGCGGATGATGGCATTTTTCAATTCCAGTGTTCCGGAAACGGGAGTGTACTTGGTCATACCCTTGTGCAGACCATCGATGGCAGCATCTTTGATGTGCTCAGGAGTATCAAAATCGGGTTCTCCTAAGCTCAGGGAAATTACATTGACTCCTTTGGAAGCCAGTTCTCTCGCTTTTTGCGCCATACGTATTGTAGCAGACTCGGTCATTTCCTGAATTTTGTCTGCCACCATTATTTTTAGATCAAATGCCATAAACCAGATTAAAGTTATCTACAAAAGTAATAATATGTATTGAAGATTTTTTTCCAAATTATTTATCCGGGTACTATTTTCCGGGCAATCCGTCTTTTTTCTTTTTATAAAGACATTTATTGGTGAATTGTGACTGTGTTTTGAGTGGTTTTTATCACTTTGGAGGGTTTGAATTTCAATTTTAGAGGAAGCCTAAAAAATACTTCCATTTCTCAATTTAGTCTTATTGCATATCAACATCAGAATGTGATCTGATAGGTCTCATTTAGCCGCACATTTTCCGTCTTTTTTTTATCTTTACCATCTAATTTTAGACCATGCAAGACCTGCTGAATGCCCTTCGGGACAAAAAAGAACTCGCCCAATTAGGAGGAGGAACGGAAAGAATTGACAAAGAGCATAAAAAAGGAAAACTAACGGCACGAGAGCGTTTGGAACTCTTACTTGATGCCGGGTCGTTTGAAGAACTGGATATGCTCAAAGAGCATCGCTCCTTTGACTTTGGAATGGAAACCCAGCAATTTCCGGGCGATGGGGTCATAACGGGCTATGGCAAGATTCATGGTCGGCTGGCTTATGTTTTTGCCCAGGATTTCACTGTTTTTGGAGGTTCGCTGTCCGAAACCCATGCCGAAAAAATTTGTAAAATAATGGATTTGGCCATGGAAAACGGCGCTCCGGTCATCGGACTCAACGATTCGGGAGGAGCCAGGATCCAGGAAGGGGTCAATTCTTTGGGGGGCTATGCCGATATTTTTTTCAGAAATACCGTTGCATCAGGAGTAATCCCTCAGATCAGCGCTATTATGGGACCTTGTGCAGGAGGTGCTGTCTATTCGCCTGCCATCACTGATTTTATTATGATGGTGGAAAATACTTCATACATGTTTGTGACGGGTCCCAATGTGGTAAAAACGGTGACCAACGAGGATGTAACTTCTGAGGAATTAGGAGGAGCCATGACCCACGCAAAAAAGAGTGGGGTGGCCCATTTGACGGCCTATAATGATCTGGATGCCATCCGAAAAATCAGGACGCTTCTATCCTACATTCCGCAAAACAACAAAGAAACTACCCCTTTAGTTCCCTATACCGTTGCAGATGAATGTAGGCCTGCTTTGAATAAAATCATACCGGCTTCATCCCAAACTCCATATGATATTAAAGAAGTAATTGTAGAACTAAGCGATAAGGATTCATTTTTTGAAGTGCACGAACATTATGCTGAAAATATTGTGGTGGGTTTCGCCCGGTTGGCCGGCAGAAGCATAGGTATTGTAGCCAATCAACCCCAGGATCTGGCTGGCGTTTTGGATGTAAATGCCAGTAAAAAGGCAGCCAGATTTGTGAGGTTTTGTGATTGTTTTAATATCCCGTTATTGGTGTTGGTTGACGTTCCCGGATTCTTGCCAGGTACCGACCAGGAGTGGAATGCTATTATCACAAATGGGGCTAAATTGTTATATGCGTTTAGTGAGGCAACCGTACCCAGAGTCACGGTAATCACCCGAAAGGCCTATGGGGGTGCCTATGATGTAATGAACAGCAAACACATTAAGGCAGACCTTAACTATGCCTGGCCAAGCGCAGAAATTGCTGTGATGGGAGCTAAAGGAGCCAGTGAAATTATCTTTAAGAAAGAAATTTTAAGTGCTGAAAACCCTGAGGCAAAACTTCTTGAGAAGGAAGCAGAATACCAACAGAAGTTTGCCAACCCATACAGAGCAGCAGGTAGAGGTTTTGTGGATGAAGTAATTGCCCCTTCTGAAACCAGAAAGAAACTCATTCGAGCATTTGAAATGTTGGCCAATAAAAAAGTGGTAAGACCATTTAAAAAACACGGCAATATTCCGCTGTAGTTAAAACGTTCTATCAAAAGATTTTGTTAAATATATAGGATAAGGGATAGTTTGTACCCTTTATCCCGTATTATAGTCGAATGAATATACCAATGAATAAATTGAAAAGAGTTTTCAAATACCTGGGCTTTTTAATCCTGGGCTTAATTATTGCATTACTAATTGCGCCCTTTGTTTTTAAAGATCAGATTTTGGAGGAAATCAAAAAATTTGCCAATGAAAGTGTCAACGCAGAAATTGATTTTAAAGATGTTGATGTTTCGTTTTTGAGATCCTTTCCTGAGGTTTCTGTTGAAATCCAAGACCTAAAGGTGGTTGGCATTGATACTTTTTATGGACAAAATCTCGTTCGGGCCAAATCCCTTGCATTGGATTTTTCATTGATCCCTCTTTTTAATAAATCCGCTCCCAAGTCAATCAAATACATTGGACTCACTGATGCAGATATCGATTTACTTGTACTAAATGACAGTCTGGCCAATTATCTTATCTCCAAACCTTCTGAAGACACTACAGGTGTAGAATTTGCGCTGGAAGGATATGAACTCAATAACTGTAATCTGAGCTACAGAGACCTAACCCTCCCTGTGGAAATGTACCTTCGCGGTGTGACCCATAAAGGAAGTGGCGATATTGCCTCTGCTGTATACGATTTAGAAACTTCTACCCAGGCGGATAGCTTATCAGTTGTTTTCGATGGCTTCACTTACCTTAAAAACGTAAAAGCAGGGTTAGACGCCGATTTTCACATTGATATGGATAAGTTGCTTTTTGAACTAAAAGACAATGAAATTTATATCAATAAATTGAAAGCTCGTGGCGATGGATCTGTACAGTTTGTGGATGATGAAACCATGCGCATCAATGCCAATCTAAAAACCCTTGGCAACAGTTTTGGAGAATTAATATCCATCTTTCCTTATTTGTCTGCATACAATACAGTCAACGCCAAAGGAAGTGCCGCATTTTCTGCTGTGATCAATGGAGATTACAATGGTTTGAAATCCATTTATCCGGCTTTTAATCTTACACTGGATATCAAAAATGGCTCGGCCACGTACCAGGGGCTGGAGGCCTCCATTTCTGGTGTTTCAGCTTTGGTCAATATAAAATCGACACGTCAGGATATGAAAGACCTTGAAGTGACCATTGATAATGCCGGACTTTCAGTTAACCAAGAACGAATAACGGGAAATTTTAGAATCAGAGATGGGCTCACCAATGCCAGGGTTACGGGTAATATTAAAGGTGGTATTAAACTGGAAAATTGGAAAAAAGCCCTGCCGCTTGAAGGTGTCGAACAATTGTCTGGTTCTATCAGTGCCAATCTTTCGTTTGATGCAAGGCAATCCGATATAGATAAAGAAAATTATGCAGCCATTGGTTTTAATGGTACCGCCTCGGCCAATCAATTGCATTACAAATCAAAAGACAGTCCTTCTGTGAAAGTGGGTAGTGCTATGATGACCGCCAATCCACAAAAGATCAGTTTGCAAACCAGTGCCATTCAAATTGGCAAAAGTGACCTCAGTCTGAATGGTGAAGTCTTACATCCAATGGCCTATTTTTCTGACAATAAAAATATTTCTGGAAGGGTAAAAGTGGTCTCTGCTTTGATGGATATGAACGAATGGAATAGTACACAATCTGCTGCCCCTTCAAATGATGCCAGCTCTGCTTTTATGCCCGATCTAAGTGCCTACAGCTATAGTCACATTGATGCTGATGTTGATTTTAAGGAAATTCTCTATGGCAACCATACGGTAAAAAACCTTAAAGGGGTAGCTACTCTTGGAATAGAAAATGTGGATGTTAAATCCTTCAGCATGAATATGGATGGCAGTGATGTTGCTTTTAATGGAAAGCTGGCCAACGTATATTCGTGGATGACAGGTCAGGGTATGCTGAATGGCGATCTCAACGTAAAAGCCGGAAAATTGGATGCCAATGCTTTTATGACAAAGTCATCAGACATCCCTGTGCAGGAAGAAGAGGTTTTATTTAAGGTGCCTGCCGATGTTAACCTGCAAATGAATGCCGATATAGAACAATTAAAATATACCAATATGACCCTGGATCACTTTTCAGGCAAGGTTTTGGTCCAAAATCAGGTAATTTATATGACAGGATTACAAGCCGGCACGCTGGGCGGAAAGATTGGTTTTGATGGCTTGTATGATACTTCTACAGAAAGCCCTGCTTTTAATGTAAAGTTGAACCTTGATAAAATGGAATTCAACAAAGCATTCAACCAATTTATTACCATGAAGGCATTGGCACCAGTGGCTCAGTACATCAATGGGGTATTTAACACCACGCTGGTCATGGAGGGTAAACTTGGAAAGGGCATGCTGCCCGATCTGTCTTCACTCACCGTTTCTGGTTTTATTGAAACGATCAACGGACTGATTAAAGGATTTGCACCTCTTGCAGCAGCAGGAGATAAGTTGGGACTTAAAGAGGTATCACAGATGGAAATTAAAGATACCCGAAATTGGTTTGAGGTTAAAAACGGTGTTGTTGAAATAAAAGAATTTACCAAAAACATCTCAGGCATTGATGTCAAAGGTTTGGGCAACCACAAGCTGAGTGGTGATATGGATTATCAGTTTGATTTGAGAATCCCAAGGAAGATGTTGTCTAAAAATGTAGTCACAGGAACAGCCATGAAAGGGCTTGGTTTGTTGGAGAAGGAGGCATCTAAAGTAGGACTCAGTCTGGCGCAGGGAGAATTTATTGATGTCAGACTTACCTTGGGTGGTCGCATCAAGGATCCAAAAATTGGTATCAAACCTTTGGGAACATCCGGTAAGTCGATGGAGCAGGAGCTTAAAGATGAGGTAAAATTGAAAGCTGCTCAAGCCAGAGATTCAATCACCAAAGTTGTTCAACAGAAAAAGGAAGAGTTAAAAGATACATTGCGCTCCCGTGCTGAAGAGGAAGTAGACAAAGTAAAACAGAAAGCAGAAGAAAAGGCTAATGAGGTTTTAAACGAGGCAAAAGACAAGGTAAAAAAGGAAGTAGAAAATAAAATAGATACCCTTGTAGGCAAAACGGTTTCCGACACTCTCAAGAAGAAAGCGGAGGAAGTGCTTAAAAATAAAACGGGTAAGGACGTTGAAGACCTTAAAAACAAAGTGAAAGACTGGAATCCGTTTAAAAAGAAAAAAGGGGGAGGGTAGATGGCCTAGGCATTTACCAGGGCATCTTTTGCCGTCTTTATTCTTTCGTCATTCAGGTAATCATCAAAACTGGTTTCTCGGTCTACTATTCCAAAAGGTGTTATTTCAATTACCCTGTCTGCTACAGATTGAGCCAGAGCATGGTCACGGGTTGTAAACAATACGGTACCCCTGTAATCGTTGAGTCCATTGTTCAATGCGGTAATGGATTCGAGGTCAAGGTGGTTGGTAGGCTCATCTAACAGGATTACGTTAGCATTGGCGGTCATCAGTCGACTTAGCATACACCTCATTTTTTCACCTCCACTCAAAACAGTACAGTTTTTCTGGGTTTCTTCACCGCTGAATAGCATTCTTCCTAAAAATCCGCGAAGATCTGTTTCATCCATGTTGGTGGTATACTGTCTCAGCCAATCCACTAAATTCATATCCTTGTTTACAAAGTATTCGCCATTATCAGAAGGAAGATAGGCACTGGTTATGGTAATTCCCCATTTGAATGTCCCATCATAATCAGTGTCTTCACCAGCCAGGATTTTATATAGGGCAGAAGTAGCCAATGAATTTTCTGAATAGATTGCAATTTTTTGCCCTTTTCTAACATCAAATTTTACATTTTTCAGAAGCACCATATCTCCGCTTACTTTTTCATTGATGCTAACATCCAGGATTTGATCTCCTGCTTCTCTGCCCTGATTGTTGAAAATTATGCCCGGATACCTCCTGTTGGAAGGTCGCATGTCATTTAGATTGATCTTGTCCAATGCTTTTTTTCTACTCGTTGCCTGCTTGGATTTTGAGGCATTGGCTGAGAATCGGGCGATGAAGGCCTTCAATTCAGCAATTTTTTCTTCTGCTTTTTTATTTTGATCTGCTCGCTGTTTCAACAACAGCTGTGAACTTTCATACCAGAAAGAATAGTTTCCTGAAAAAATGGTGATCTTTCCAAAATCAATATCCGCTACGTGGGTACATACTGCATCCAGAAAGTGACGGTCGTGACTCACCACCAAAACGATTTTATCATAATCGGCCAAAAATTCTTCAAGCCATGCTATAGTAGAGAAGTCAAGATCGTTGGTCGGCTCATCCAACAATAAGATATCAGGATGCCCAAATAAAGCCTGAGCCAGCAAAACCCTTACCTTGTCTTTTGAGTCCAATTCGTTCAACAATTTATAATGAAGATCCTCAGCTATGCCCAGGTTAGACAATAGGGTAGCTGCATCACTTTCTGCATTCCATCCATCCATTTCAGCAAATTGAGCCTCGAGTTCCCCTGCTTTGAGTCCATCAGCATCTGAAAAATCCGGTTTTAGATAAATGGCATCTTTTTCTTTCATGATGTCATACAGCCTACGATTACCCATAATTACGGTTTCCAATACAGGAAAGTCATCAAACTCGTAGTGATTCTGTTTCAATACACTCATCCTTAGATCCTTGCCAATTTCAACAGAACCCGTAGTAGGGTCTATTTCTCCGGAAAGAATTTTTAAAAAGGTACTTTTTCCGGCTCCATTTGCTCCAATAATGCCATAACAATTGCCTTCTGTAAATTTAATATTGACGTCTTCAAAAAGCGTGCGCTTGCCATACCGGAGGGAAAGGTTAGAAACAGAAATCATGTAATAATTTTTTGAAATTCAAAATCAAGTGACAAAAATACGGTATGCGGCATTGACTTAACTCCTAAACGGAATATTATTTTGTTAATAAAGTATAAAACTATTTCCTATCTTGCTCAAAACTTTTTGATATGCGGTTGCTTATGGTGAGCGCCACTACCTATGAAATGGCCCCCCTCCTTCAATTTTTGGAGGAAAATGCTGTGCGGCATTCTTTCTTTCATTTTGAATACAATCAACATACCATTCATCCGCTGGTAACCGGAGTTGGCATGGTCAATACAGCATTGGCTTTAGCAAGAAGTGAATTCATAAAAGAAGTTGACCTTGCTATTCAGATCGGGGTGGCAGGCAGTTTTAAGTCAGATTTGGCCTTAGGTGCTGTTGTAGAAGTGGTTTCTGATCGTTTTGCAGATCTGGGGGTCGAAGAAGCCGATGGCAGTTTCACAGATGTGTATGAAATGGATCTATGTGAAAAAGACGGCTACCCCTTCGAAGATGGGTGGTTAAAGCCGGGTAAGCAGGTATTAAAAACTGGCTTGAAAGAAGTCCGGTCAATAACTGTCAACAAAGTGCATGGATATGCAGATTCGATTGACCGAATTGTAAAAAAATACAATGCGGATATTGAAAGTATGGAAGGAGCGGCCTTTTTTTATGCCTGTCGACAAATGGATAAAAGGTGCCTGCAAATCAGAGCAATCTCCAACAAAGTAGAACCCAGAAACAGGGCTGCATGGGAATTAGCCAAGGCCATCGATAATTTAAATGATGAAGTGATTCGTCTTATTCAACAAAAATAAAATTGCATATTCAATTTGTCTCACTACGACCAATATAAAAACGAAATTGACCGACTCCTGACAAAGCTGGGACATAGCTCTTTGACGGGAATGCAGCAAAAAGTTTTTGATCCGCTATTCTCGGGCGAGGATGTCTGGCTTACGGCACCAACAGGTTCTGGGAAGACATTGGCTTTTTTACTTCCCTTGGTTTTGCGTATCAGCCAACAAAAACAGAGAGCACTCATCATCGTGCCTACACGCGAACTTGCCATCCAAACCGCACAGGTAGCCAGAAATCTGGGTTCCGGACTATCGGTGGTTTTGAGTTATGGAGGTAACAACAGACACCGTGAAATTTTAGCCATGCAGCGAAATCCCGACCTTATTATAGGAACCCCGGGTAGATTGAGTGATCACCATAGAAATTCCGTGTTAAATGGGGTTTTCGCCACTGTTGTCCTGGATGAATATGATAAATCTCTTGAGATCGGTTTTAAAGAAGAAATGAAAGCACTCATAGATGCATTTACATCCGAACAAAATCAAGTGGTATTGACATCAGCTACCAAAGACAGTCAGCTTCCCTTGCTTGAAAAAAGAACTGACTGGCAAAATTTTGAGTTTGATACCCTCGAGAAAAGAGGAAGGGTGAAGACATGGATGGTCAATTCTACTTCAAAGGACAAGCTGGAAATAGTTAGTCATCTGTTGAACGACATTGGGGGACAAAAAGTAATCGTATTTGTCAATCACAAAGAATCGGCCGACAGAGTAGGTGATTCTTTACAAAGGGCACATTTTAATGCAGCTGTTTTTCATGGGGGCCTCGATCAATTTGAACGGGAGACCGTAATTTCAAAGTTTAGGAATGGCACCGTCAATATTTTAGTGGCAACGGATCTGGCAGCAAGGGGACTGGATATTCCGTTGGCCCGTTTTGTAGTTCACTACCATTTTCCGCACAAAGCAGAAGAAATGGTACACAGAAATGGGAGAACAGGCAGGATGGGCAGTGATGGTGATATCTACTTTATCAGATTTGAAGGAGAAGACCTACCTGGTTTTCTTTCACCCATTCCCGCTGAATATTTTCCTTCGTTGGAGAAAAATTTGGAAATTGCAGAATCCATGACAACCTGGCAAATCAATAAAGGTAGGAAGGATAAAATAAGCAAGTCAGATATTGTCGGTTTTCTAACCCAAAGCTGTCAGATAGAAGCAGGTCAAATTGGATCAATTGATTTGGGCGAACACCAGGCACTCATAGCTCTTAAAGAAGAGGCATGTACCTTAATTTCTGAAGGTAATCACAAAATTAAAAAACTCTCGGTCAGAATTGCAAAGGTTTAGATGTTGATTTTTAATGAATTGCGTTATTTGTTGTCTTTTAATAACATTTAGCCAATAGATTTGATTGATATTCAATACAGGGTAAATATCTTTGCGGCCTCAAAATAAATTTTTACCAATCTTCCTCAGAAAGCACAGCAAAACCATGAAGTTAAAAAATGTAGTAGCCGTAAGCGGTCATCCGGGTTTAATGACCCTTGTTTCATCTCGTAACAATGGCTTAATTCTTAAAGACCCGGTATCCGGTAAATCCTCTTTCTTTTCGGTGCGTACCCACCAGTTTACGCCTTTGGAAACGGTTGGTATTTACACCATGAAAGATACCGTTGATCTCAAAGATATCTTTCAGATTATGATGGATAAAATGGCAGATCTGCCCCCAATTTCTGTAAAATCTTCAGGCCCTGAGTTAATGTCTTATTTTGCCAATATTTTGCCTGACTATGATAAAGACAGGGTTTATCCGGGAGATGTGAAAAAAGTAATCAAGTGGTTTAACAACCTCAACGATATTGGCTTCCTTACGGCAAAGGAAGAAGATGAGGAAGAATAACACCCTAAATTGAAGCGAAATACGTTATAGAAGTATCAACTAAAAAATCCATCTATGAAACCCTTGTTTTCTTTTTCGATTGTCATTATCTGTTTTACTCTTTTCCTGTCAGCATGTGGGGATGAGCCAATAGTGCAAATGGATCCCAACCTGACGACTACAACAGCTGCCAATGATACTTTAAAAGCGGTCGCCAATCAATTTGCCAGCATCAATATTAGTGGAATTAAGGGCAGTGCTGAGCTTAATGGCATTGAGGTATTTGAGAATGACGTAAAGGTTTCTTTTGACAGAATAAGGTTCAAAGGCACTGCAGTAGCCGCAAATCCCATCTTATTACTGACCAATGACCGCCAGGGGTTCACAGCGGAAGTAAGGTTGCGCACTCTTTATGCAGACATCGTCACAAAAATCACCATTACATTGATTGACAATGATGGGAATCGGGTATCTGTATCACGAATGATTAAGGCAACCAAGCAAGGACCTGTTATAGGTTACAGTGCTGTCAATCCGGTTAACGCAGTTGCACCTGGTACTGATTATGGTTTTAGATTTTCTGTAACAACAGGATCTGCCCCTTTAAGCACAATTTCGGTAAAAGAAAATGGGGTGATCATTACAGATGTTTCCCGCTTGAAATTTGATGGTATTCCTTTTTTTAGCAATCCTGAATTTTTACCTTCAAATAAAATAGATGGATTTGTAAGTAATGTAGTTTCTGTGGTTTTGCCGGCTACTATAGGAAAATGGCAATATACATTTACGTTTACTGACACCTTAGGTGGCTTTACGGAATATGATGTGGTTGCCTATGTGGGAACTAAACTGGATTTTGTTGCTACCGGTGTTCTTTTAAATGCAGCAGGCCCGCAAGGTACCGGGGGACTTGATCTGGATATGGGCATCAGTACCGGTAGTGACGATGCTGAAGCCGAGATAAAAGACGAAGGCATTGATGCCGCCTTACCTTTGGCAAACAATTGGAAACAAAAGATTTCTGCCGCAGGATCTGCTGAGCTAAGACGTGTAATTCAGGTCATAGATATTTCCGATATCTACGTAAAGGAACAAATTCTCAATTACTGGAATCTGGGTAGCCCTGTAAGTGGACCTACTCCCAATAAAGTATTGGTCAATGATATTTTTGTTGTAAAAAAGGAAGACAGATACTACTTTTTGCAAATAGACAAGGTCACTGTTACTCCAACCGACAATACGGATAAATTTGAAGTGAGTATTAAATGGTAATTTTTTAATATATTAGCTTTCACTTTTAATAATTAAATCATAAACCATGTGGAAAGAATTTAAAAAATTTATCATGACTGGCAATGTTATCGACTTTGCCGTTGGTGTTATTTTAGCTGGAGCGGTTGGCGCTGTAGTTAATGGCTTTGTGGCTGACATTGCGATGCCCATAGTAGGATACTTATCCGGAGGTATAGACTTTTCACACATGAAAATGGTCTTGGCTGCCGCAGAAATGGGTGCCGATGGTAAAGAAATCAAACCAGAAGTGGCCATCTTTTATGGTCGTTGGATTACATCCATTATTAGTTTGGTTACCATAGGTGCTGTTTTATTTATTGTGGTTAAAGCAATGAATGCCGCCAGGAAGCCTGCAGAAGCACCTCCGGCCGGTCCCAGTGATATTGATCTTTTGACGGAGATTCGAGATTTATTGAAAAAGTAATAAAAAAGGCGCTGACTCCAATCAGCGCCTTTTTTTTTCTTTTTTTCCAAACAAAATGGCATGAGTGAAGCAAAATTTTGTTTTGACCCTTATGCGATTTTTGAATTATTAACAGTTGGTTAAGTTTTTTTACTACAAAATATTATTTTGATATATTTAAATTTAATTACATTTGCCCAATGAAATTTCATTAGTTGAGGGTATTGATAAATATTATTTTTAAATATTTCTTATTTCTACTAATAGGGATTCAAAGCGCTGCTGCATCCGGGAGCCATTTAGAATTTACCAATGGTGGTTCTCTTACAGGAGGTTCAGAAATTTTACTGAAAAAAGGATCTGATTGCCTTTTTCCTAACACGAAGCTGGATGCATTTGCTTCATTATGTGAATATATTGAACTTGACGAATCAGTAGATGATGAACTTCCTCACAGTAAGCTAACATCTGTTGTTACAAGTACCTTAATCCCACTTTCAGATTATCATAGATGTTATTTATCTATTGATCAATTTTTGCAATTGCCATTGTATACTCTCTTTTGTCAATGGCGATTCGATAGTACCTCTCTCACATAAATTATGCTCGTATTGAGTATACATTAAGTCATGCTGTTTCTGGTTTGACTTTTTCACAATTTTACGATTTTCCGTTTTTTACTTTAAAGGATTCAATTCTTTTTTTATTGCTATAAATTATGGTAAGAGATGCATTAGCACCCGGTGTTGTATTTTCGGAGGAAGATACTTTGCACAAATTAAAACACTTTTTGCCCTCACAGGCACCCTTAAAGGACTTTATTCATCACAATACTTTGCATGCCTTTCAGGATTCTGACTTTTTTGAAGGCATTCAAATGGCTTCCCAGATTTTTGGATACAAGGTTACTTTTTCATTGGAAGAGTATCGAAAGATGTTCAAAGAGGGAAGAATCAATGAAGACGTAATTGCCCAGATTCTTCAAAGAGAGAAAGTAGCTGATGGTGATTTTTGGAAAAATGCCATGATTAATGGTAATTATAAGTTTGAATTAACTCAACGCATCGGTGAGATCAGATCTTTTTGGAAGAAATCATATCGTATTGATCTGGATTTGGAAATTCATCCGGTGCTTTTTAGGATCCTTTGCAGCTATTTAGATCAGGGTATTGCCATTAGGCATTTCCCCAACACTGAAAAAGGGTTTATCGACTCAGTGCGTGAAATTGAAAAGAATGGTCTTGTAAGTATTTTTAAAACAGAGAGAGCCAGAAACCTGTTGTTGGCACAAGAAACATCTATTGCAGATCTTTTGAAAATACTCGTAGGAGATGAAAGATGGTATGAACATTATCTTTTCGACCAACAGTTTGCGCATCCAGGTTGGTCAGGCCTGGTTGCAAAAGTGGAAGAAAGCCCGGAAACACTTATAAGTTATAAAAAGATTCGTTTAAGAGGCTTGATTTTATTTGAATTGCTGCTTGAAATTGATGCTCTTGATAACAAATTTGGCCCTATCTGGGCCCCTTTGGTTCATCACCTGCCTGCTGGAAAAGAACATTTGTTCGAAAAGACAGAACACACTGAAGTTCAGGAAATTTTAAGGTTGTGGCAAATGGCATTTGAATGGTCTTACTTTGACCAGGTGTTAGGAGGACTCAATTACTTGAAAAAGGTATCAGAAAACAGACCCGATTTGTCCTCGTTTCAGGCATTGTTTTGTATAGATGATAGAGAGTGTTCCTTAAGGCGATACATTGAACAACTCGATCAATATTCAAGAACCTATGGCACTGCCGGTTTCTTTAATGTTGAATTTTATTTTAAGCCGGAAGGTGGTAAGTTTCATACAAAAGTTTGCCCTGCCCCTTTATCACCTAAATTTCTGGTCAAAGAAATTAGTCAAAAAGTTAACCGCAAAACGGATGTGCATTTTACGAAACACAGCCACTCTTTTCTTTGGGGCTGGCTTATATCCCAGACATTGGGATTTTGGTCTGCTTTGCGACTGGCAGCCAATATACTAAAACCATCCGTAAGCCCCGCCACAAGTTTATCATTCAGGCATATGGATAAAGAAGCAGATTTGTGTTATGAATTTGATGAAAATAATCCAATAGAAGATCATCTGCAGCTTGGATTCAAACCGGTTGAAATGGCCGACAGAGTAGAAGGGTTACTTAAAAGTATAGGACTGACGTATAATTTTGCTCCCTTGGTGTATGTTGTTGGACATGGTTCTACCAGCGTGAACAATACCCATTATGCTGGATACGATTGTGGTGCCTGTAGTGGTCGACCGGGCTCAGTTAATGCCAGAGTAATTTGCAAAATGGCCAATCACAAAGAGGTGAGAAAGTTGTTGTCAGAAAGAGGGTTAAATATTCCGGAAACCACTCTTTTTATGGGTGCTTTGCATGATACGTCAAGAGATGAAATTGTATTTTATGATGAACAATTGCTGTCACAATCTCAGGCACTCTTACATGATAAGAATAAAAAAACCTTTCAAACTGCACTGCACTTAAATGCGAAAGAGAGGTCGAGAAGGTTTGAATTAATCAATACAAAACAATCTCCGGCACAAATCCATGAAAAGGTTAAAAGGCGCTCTGTTAGCTTGTTCGAGCCAAGACCAGAACTCAATCATGCCACCAACTGTTTGTGCATTGTTGGCAGACGTTCACTCAGCAGAGGCTTGTTTCTGGATCGCCGCGCTTTTATGAATTCATATGATTATAGGATTGACCCGGATGGCAAGTACCTTACCAATATTTTAAATGCAGTGGCCCCGGTTTGTGGGGGTATCAATTTGGAATACTATTTTTCAAGGATGGATAATTTACGGTTGGGAGCAGGCACCAAACTGGCGCACAATGTGATGGGACTTTTTGGGGTAGCCAACGGCATTGATGGTGATTTGAGGCCTGGCTTACCGGAACAAATGATAGAAATTCATGACCCAATGCGATTATTGGTCATTGTAGAGCAAAAACCTGAAATCGTTAATAAAGTTTTGCTGGCAAATCCTGCTACCCGTCAGTGGTTTTTCAATAAATGGATATTTCTGGTTGTCGTCGATCCTGACAATGGCATCCAGTATTTGTACAACAAAGGTAAGTTTGAAGTGTATGAAAGCTTATACACCCAACCTCTTATATCCAATAACCTAACTGCCTTAATTGAATCTAGTGAAAATTCATTCCCAGTCTATTTGTTAAAAGAAGAATTATAATGTTATATCAACTATTGCCCCTTTTTATTATAGGCCCGTTGACAGGTTTTATTTTAAGTCTTTTCATCCCTTCAGAGCGAGAAAAGGTAATTTCAGGTATTACTTTTTTAACTTCCGGCTTGCATTTTGCCTCTAGTTTAATTTTTATTTTTTGGTGGCTGTATAGTGGTGCCAATTCTTTTAACATAAAAGAATTTGTTATTTATGCAAATAGTGGATACGAGTTTTATATAGATTTATATTTTGATGAAGTGGGAGCAACTTTTTTAATGGTAGGCTCTTTTTTAACTTTTTTAGTCACAATTTATAGTAGAGTATATCTGCATAGAGATAAGGGATATAAACGCTTTTTTAATACGATTTTGTTCTTTTTTACAGGGTACAATATCATTGTCATCTCTGGTAATCTGGAAACAATGTTTATTGGTTGGGAAATTTTAGGACTTTCATCCTTTTTACTAATTGCCTTTTATCGCGACAGATATCTCCCGGTTAAAAATGCGCTTAAGGTCTTTTCAGTCTATCGGATTGGGGATGTAGGTATCGTTCTTGCCATGTGGGCAAGTCATTTATTATGGCACGAAAACATACCTTTTATCCTGCTGCAGCAGAATGAACTGGTGCATCATCATTTAGAAAGCCAAAGTGCAATAGGTTTATTTATATCAATAATGTTTTTATTGGCGGCAGCGGCTAAGTCTGCACAACTGCCTTTTTCGTCTTGGCTTCCTCGGGCCATGGAAGGTCCTACGCCTTCATCCGCAATTTTTTATGGATCTCTTTCAGTTCATTTAGGCGTCTTTCTTTTACTGCGCACTTTTCCATTTTGGGAGCACCAGATTTTGATTCGCATCCTTATTGCCCTTTGTGGTGTTTTTACCGCTGTCATTTGCACTTTGATTGCCAGGGTCCAGGCATCCGTAAAAAGCCAGATAGCGTACAGTTCTGCAGCCCAGATAGGTATTATGTTTATTGAGATCTCCCTCGGTTTTGAATACCTAGCACTTTTCCATTTTGCGGGTAATGCCTTCCTCCGAACTTATCAATTGTTGGTATCTCCATCCGTAGTTAGTTACTTGATAAAAGAGCAATTTTATAATTTTTCTCCCAGAAAAGACACTTTCGAAGATTCATGGCCTAAGAGAGTAGAGTATGCATTGTTTTTGTTAAGCATGAAAGAATTTATGCTGGATAAGGTCATGGATATTTTAGTTTGGCAAACTTTAAAAAATATCGGGAAGAAACTGGATTTTCTTTCTGTTAATGTGGTGATTTCAATTTTTATTCCCTTGTATTTGGGGGGGCTGTATATTTGGTATTTTGGTATACAATCTCAGTTGGCGCATGCCTACTTGCCTGGAATTTGTGCTTTTATAGGTCTGCTGATGGTCTTTAAATCTTTTTCCGAGAGAAAAAGCCCTCTCTTATCATGGGTGTTAATTATTATGCAATATCTATGGACAACGCTTGCTGTTGCTTTCAACGGAACCTTTTCTTTTAAAGAATCCATCATTTATGTAAGTGGAGCTGTCTTTGCCGGAATTTTGGGATACATCATTTTGAACATGCTAAAGAATAAGGAAGGGAAGATTGATCTAAATGGCTTTTATGGCCATATTCATGAATATCCCGGTAAGGCATTACTTTTCCTACTGGCATGTCTCGGATTGATGGGCTTTCCGATTACACCAACGTTTATTGGAGTTGATCTTGTTTTCTCCCATATTCAATATCAACAGCTTTTCCTGGCAATATGTGTAACCTTAAGTTTTGTGGTTACAGGTATTTCATTGGTACGACTATATGCAAGAATTTTTCTGGGGCCCCATATTAAAACATACCATGAAACCTCACTAAGATCCTCATAATAATGTAATCACTTAGTAAATCAATCTTTATGCAAACAAAAAATACGTTTATTTATGATTTGATCAGTGGCCTTACTGTAAGCTTTGCGGCTTTGAGCTTAGGAGCTGCATTTGGCACTATGTCTGGGAGGGGAGCTTTTGCGGGCATGATTGGTGCGGCAATCATACCTTTGATTACATCCACTTTTGGAGGAACCAGAATTCAGGCCTCAGGCCCGACTGCACCTATGACGGCTGTATCTGCCTTAGTAGTTGCTTTTGCCTATGAACATTTCCCTGACAAGACAATAGCGGAACAATTTATTACTTTAATATTTCTTCTCAATGCCGCAATACTCGTTTTGACCGGCTTATTGCGACTGGGTAAGCTCATCCGATTTGTTCCTCAAGTTATCATTCTTGGATTTATGAATGGTATTGGCTTATTGATTTGGGCGGATCAGATCAAAAGGCTTTTTGGCTTGGGAGATAAAACGCAAATAAGTGGTAGCCTGACTACTAATGTTGCAGTAGCTTTAATAACACTGGGCACAATTTATCTGATACCTCATATTCTAAAATGGATCGGATTGCCTGAGAAAGTGCGAAAATTTGTTCCATCTATGTTTGTCACTATCATTTTGGGCACAGTACTAACAACAGCTATGCATCTTGATGTTGAACATGTGAGTCTTGGTAATACTGTCGGAAGTTTTGGGGAATTTGTGGCTATGCTCAAAAACTATTTTCCTTCCAGCCCAGAATTGTTGACAAGTGAAAATATAAAACTGGCATTACCCTATGCTCTACAGTTAACCCTGCTTGCCTATCTCGATTCATTATTAACGAGTTTGGTAATCGATAAAATGACAGGTGAAAAAACAAAACAAGAACAAGAACTTATAGCTCAGGGCATGGCCAATGGTGCTTCTGCATTGCTTCAAGGCATTCCGGGTGCGCAAGCAACAATCCGTAGTGTTTTACTTTTGAAAGAAGGTGCAAAAACAAGATTGGCGGGTGTTTTAGTTGGTTTATTTGCTTTACTTGGCTTCCTTGTCTTCAGTCACTATATTACCCTGATTACCTCAGCTGTATTTGTTGGGGTTCTGTTTAAAGCGGGTCTGGATGTAATTGATAGGGACTTTGTAAATGCTTATTTCAAAAACAATTGGTCAGCTGTTAAAAACAGAAACTTACAATTGATATTTATTATTTACTCAACCCTTGTTACCATTTTATGGGATTTGAACATCGCTGTTGTGACAGGAACCATCTTTTTCTTCCTTGCTAAAAAATATGTCAATATGGTGGATGCTGAAGAGGAGTTTGAAGTGGTGCAAAGTGATGAAATTTCCGGATAAATAATTTTTATCTTTAAAAGGAAGAAAACAAGACTCTGTTGGAAAAAGTTTATTGATAGAGTATTGTTCTCTTCCTTTTTTTTGTGAACCACAACAACTATTATTTAGTAGGCTATGGATAATTTTTATGTGGTGAACATCTGGATTGAGTGATGTTACAATTTACATTTTGCTGAAAAATTTAGTTCTTTTTTTTCTGTGACTGATGTGTTGCATGATTTTTTTTCTTGCTGCAAAAGTGTGTTCTGAAATAGGTTTGTGATCTGAAAGCCCTACAATCTGAAACCTTCCTCCACTGTTTTCATAATCGTGCTGAATATGATGTAAATTCTCTAATACAGAGTGATCTACAAATCTTGTTTTATGCAAATCAATGGTAATATTGAAACCTGGTGGAATTTCCTGCAAACGATTTTTAATGCCTATGAAATTGGAAAATACAGCGGCCTTTTCAATAGATACCAGGTAATCATCTCCTTCAAATGATACCTCGATGGGGGCCTTAAATAATGCTGAAATGGGGGCTCCTCTGAATAGGTGAAGAATTAGCTTTAAGGTGATTCCGGCGGCAATTCCTAACAATAAATCTTCTAACAAAGTAAAAAATATGGTCACAAGAAAAATGGCCAATTGCTCTTTTCCGATTTTGAAAGTTTGCACAAATTCTTTTGGATGCGCCAACTTTATACCTACTGTAATTAACATGGCCGCAAGAGCTGAATTTGGTATCATTTCTATTAAAGGGCTAGCCAGTAGAACAAATGTAAGTATGAAAACACCATGGAAAAAATTTGCCCATCTGGTCTTGGCGCCACTGTTGACATTGGCACTACTCCTTGCTACCTCTGAAATCATGGGAAGCCCACCCAATAGGGCCGCAAGAGTATTTCCTATACCAACAGCAATCAAGTCTTTATTGCTATTTGATTTCCTTTTATAAGGGTCCAACATATCGACGGCTTTAACTGTAAGAAGACTTTCTAAAGATCCAACCAGTGCAAACATGATGACATATTTTACAAATATACCTGGCTGCGAAATACCTGCCATGGATGCATTGAGATGAATACTTCCAATAAAATCCCCAAGCTTTACCATTAAATAGCTGGGTCCCTGGTACTTTAATCCATAATAAGCTGCCAATGGCATGGCTATCGCTAAAGCAAGCAGGGGTAGAGGAACTTTTTTTAGTAATTTGTTACTTAACATCGGCAGCCCCATCATTATTATCAAACTAATGACGCCAATAGATGTAGCTTGGAGATGCATAGATTTTATGAATTGAGGTATTTCTGCTATCAACTCCAAAGGATCTTTACCGGCACTCAAGGCAGGATCAACTCCCAATAGAACTGGAATTTGTTTGGCAATTATGATGATACCTATGGCAGCCA
This sequence comes from Saprospiraceae bacterium, assembly GCA_017987975.1. Taxonomy (GTDB): domain Bacteria; phylum Bacteroidota; class Bacteroidia; order Chitinophagales; family Saprospiraceae; genus JADKBO01. Next base: position 39,043 of record JAGNSQ010000002.1, on the reverse strand, counting down.
ACATCCCGTGAATGGCCGATAGTGGAAAAAAATCAGATAATTTCCCTAATTTGAAGATGCCAAAAAGTATTTGGATCAATCCTGCTACCACCATCGCCCCTAGAGCCAGATGCCAACCTTTTTCTCCACCTCCAAATTCAGAAACAGCACCTGCAACAATAACAATCAATCCTGCTGCAGGACCTTTGATGGTAAGTCTGGATCCTGCTAAAAAACTAACTACCAAACCTCCGATGATGGCCGAGAGAACCCCCATTAGTGGGGGAAAATCAGATGCTTTGGCAATTCCTAAACTTAAGGGCAAAGCCAATAAAAAGACAATGAATCCGGAAACTGCATCTGTAGAAAAATTTTCTTTAAAGCCTTCCCAGCCGTCTTTGGGCATGGCATGATTGGATATATTATGATTTGTACTCATATATAAATTATGATAAATGTGATTAATTTGGGTAAATGCCCAATTCAGATTTTAGCCCTTGATATTCAAGCGGCTGATGTTATCACATTATCCTAAATGATATTTGCGTTGGCAGTAAAGTAGGAAAAGAGGACGGGAAGGAATGTCCCTTTCACTTGCTACTATTGATTTGAATCCTGTAGATAATAGTAGTATGGATGGAGTTGAATTTTGAGGTAACCACCCCGGCAGATCATGGAGTTGGTCTTCATTTTCTGCCTCAACTTCAACTTCTGATATTTCGATGTATTTCGCTCCCTGGATTCCCTTTACAGGATTATTATCCGCATGTTTAAGGGGGTGACTGGCATATTGGGTATATTCAAAAACAGATTTGGAATGATTGACCAGCTTGATCGTATTACCAAGCGTCAAAAAGAGAGCAAGACTCAACAAGAGTCCTCTCATTACCCTATGACCGTGTAGATCGTTTAATCTCAAAATCGTGAATCTTTACAAATGTATTATCAAAGTATTGGTTTTCCACCATTTTTATTGATAATTATTTGTTAAAAAACCAATAATGACAATTAAACAGAATATAATTTGGTTTTACTACTGCCTCTTACACTCTAAAACAAGGTTGATTTCCAGACTGTTACTCCGATGACCTGCCCTGTCAACCAGATAAAGTTCAAGGGGTAGTGCCTCATCTGCCTGACCCGGATCTGGATCACAAGGGTTAACCACACAACATTGGGTATAAAGTTTGACCTTCATTTGAGCAATGATGCCGTTGTTGATGCCTTGTTGGGGTATGGAGGGGAGAATGTAAGAATCATAGGGTTGCTGGGTCCTTTTATCTATGATAAACATATCGGGCTTTCGGCTGTCCTTATCTACATAACCAATGTCACCATCTCCATCTGTAAGCTTGATATCGAGTATGACACTGTCTTGATTGACCGATCCCGCTTTCATTTTTTCCTTAGATATCCCGTTCAGGGTTAGCGCAGGTGTTTCTGAGAGTTCTGGTGCCTTTGCACAAGAGCAAATTGCCAGAGAGGTAATAAAGAATATATTTATTAAATTGATTTTCATGTCGATCTCAAAATTACAAGTTTTTTCCAATATTAAACCGTTCCTTCTCCTTCTCTGTGGAATGTGGTATTTTTGCAGACAAATTTTTATTCATTGAGTTTAACCGAAGAAAGGCAAGCTGAACATCATCTTAAATCGAAGGTGGCCCAAATGAAGCCTTCTGAGTTTGATGATATAGCAAATGAAATTTTCCAATACCAGTACCGCTATAACCCCATTTATCAGCAATTTTGTGATTCTATAACAGCTACCGCACCCTGGAGAAAACCACCTTTTTATTTACCCATTTCTGCATTTAAATCGAATATTGTAACAACTTCGGCATCCTTACCAACTTTCTTTTTTGAGTCAAGCGGTACAACCGGCACTATCAACTCACGTCATTACTTGAAAGATGTGGAGTTTTACCTGCAAATGTCAATGAAAGGTTTTGAAAATCAATATGGTAGCCTATCAAACTACAGCATCCTGGCCCTTTTGCCCCACTACCTGGAGAGGCAACATTCTTCTCTTGTCGAAATGGTAAGGTTTTTTATTTCAAAAAGTGGAAATCAACAAAGTGGTTTTTTTCTTCACGATACCAAAAAGGTCTATCATATATTACAGGCAAATAAAATGGCTGGCACTCCTACCATTCTGTTTGGGGTCAGTTTTGCTTTGCTCGACTTTGTAGCAGAATTTCAAATGGATTTTCCTGAATTGATAGTTATGGAAACCGGGGGGATGAAAGGCAGGAGGGAAGAAATGACGAGAGAAGCATTGCATTTTCATATTAAAAAGGGATTTAATATTCAAAGTGTTCATTCTGAATATGGTATGACAGAATTGTTGTCCCAAGCGTGGTCAAAAGGTGATGGCATTTTTACACCATCCCAGACCATGAAAATTTCAATCAGGGAGGCAACAGACCCATTTGAACTGGAGAAGCAGGGCAAAACAGGCATAATTCACATAATAGATCTGGCCAATATCGAAACTTGTAGTTTTATAGCTACCGAAGACCTGGGAATTGACCTGAAAAACGAAAATTTTTTGGTCCAGGGAAGGCTTGATCAGGCCGATATCAGGGGCTGTAATCTAATGTTTGCATAGCAACTCGTGAACTTTTTGGTTTTTTCACCATTTTACAATAAATTTGCCTACCAAATTTCGGAGAAATGTCAGAAGTAGCGAGCCCACCAAAGTCTAAAAAAAGCATAGTAAAATATGACAAAACAACTTATCTAACATGGTTTGAAACCATGTACAGGGTAAGGAGGTTTGAAGAAAAAACGCTTTTTGCCTATAGCCAGCAGAAAATCAGAGGATTTTGCCATGTGTATATAGGTCAGGAAGCCATTGCAGGAGCATTGGCCACGGGCATTAGGCCTGAAGATAAAGTTGTTACTGCCTACAGACAGCACGGCGTTGCCCTTGCCAGAGGTATGGATTCCAGCTCTTGCATGGCAGAGCTCTACGGAAAATCAACCGGCTGTGTGAAGGGAAAAGGGGGATCAATGCATTTTTTCTCTGCAGCACACAATTATTTTGGAGGAAATGGCATCGTGGGTGCACAGATTCCAATTGGTACGGGTATTGGTTTTGCAGAAAAATACAAGGGTACTGACAATTTTTGTGTTACCATGTTTGGCGATGGTGCTGCCCGTCAGGGAGCCCTCCACGAAGCTTTTAATATGGCAATGACATGGAAATTACCTGTTTTGTACATCTGTGAAAACAACAAATATGCCATGGGTACTGCAGTAACCAGAACATCCAATGTGGTGGATATGGTGAAGCTGGGACTTTCTTATGACATGCCCTCTGAACAAGTAGATGGTATGAGTGTCGAAGCTGTACATGAGGCTTTTTTAAGGGCTGCCAAACACATCAGAGCGGGTCTGGGGCCATACTATCTGGAAATCCAAACGTATAGATATCGTGGCCATTCTGTTTCTGATCCTGCCAAATACAGGAGCAAAGAAGAATTGGAAGAATACAAAGAACTTGATCCGGTTTTTGTAACCCAAAATAAAATAATCTCGGAAAATATTGCAAGTCAGGAAGAAATTGAGGCCATCATAGCCAAAATTGACGCAGAGGTTGATGAAGCTTTGGATTTTGCAGAGCAGTCACCTTATCCACTTGGTTCTGAGCTGTATGACGACAATTATGTGCAGCAAGATTATCCTTACATCACAGATTAAGTTCAACTGAGGTATTGGGGCCGGCTAAATGATATTAAAAGAACTGACGTTAGTCAACTTTAAAAATTACGAAGAAGAAAAATTCCGGTTTAGCCACAGGCTGATAACCATATCAGGTGACAACGGCATGGGTAAGACGAATGCTCTTGATGCCATTTATTTTCTGGCAATGGGCAAAAGTTATTTTGTCGGGTCAGACCGCAATCTCATCCACACCGATCAGGAATTTTTCAGAGTTGATGCTAAATTGGAGCAGGGGGATGAAAAATACCACCTGGTTATCAAAAACAGGCAAGGCCAGGGAAAAGAAATTGAGTTAAACGGAGTGCGGATTGCTCGTTTGGCTGATCATATTGGCTTGATACCCGTGGTTTTTATTACCCCAGATGATGTCCATTCATTGTTATCTGGAAATGAAGAAAGGAGAGTGTTTGTGAACAATACCCTGGTCCAACTCAATCCCCAATATCTTGAAGCCCTCGCGGTGTACAATAGAAATCTTAAACAAAGAAATGCCCTGCTCAAGGACTTCGCGGACAGGCAATACTGGGACCAGGATTTGTTGGATGTGATTACAGATGCTATGTATGCCCCGGCTCATTTTATCCATAGGGTCAGAACTTCTCTTATCAACCATTTTAATCCATTTTTACAGACGTATTATCAACACATTTCTCAGGGACGGGAAACCGTTTCTTTGATTTACACCTCCCAGCTGGATGCGAATGATTTTAAAGACCTTTCAATAAAAAACAGTCAGAAGGACAGAATTACCCAAAGGTCAACAGTGGGCATACACAAAGATGAAATCAATTTTTTTATGAACAACAAGCCATTAAAAGATTTTGCATCGCAGGGCCAATTGAAGTCCTATATTTTTGGATTAAAGTTGTCTCAATATGCTTATTTGAAAGCCCAAACCCATAAAGAACCAATTTTGTTATTGGACGATGTTTTTGATAAATTAGACCAGGGCAGGGTAGAGCGGTTGCTTTCCTTAATGGGGGATAAAGATTTTGGTCAAATTTTTATTACAGATACCCATGTTGGTAGAACAGCTAAATTAATCAATGGCACAGAAGAAGCAGACCATTTTACAATTGCAGGAGGTAAAATAACCGGTTGACAGTTTTAAAATCTAATAAGTGCGGATACCAAATCCGGGAATAAGCCCAGTATTAGTAAGGTGCTACCAATAAAACCCATGACCAGCTTGTCCCAATAATTAAGAGTGACCTTATGACTTACATCATTATCAGGATTTCTGGAATACATATTTATGATAAATTTTAAATAATAGTACACTGCTACTATTGATCCTATCAATCCTGCCCAAATCAATAAATAGTGTCCATTGGTAAAAGCGGCTTTGAGCATAAATAGTTTTGCGTAAAAACCACCCAAAGGGGGTATTCCGGCCATTGATAAGAGAGCCACTGTCATACTCATAGCCAACCAGGGATTTCGTTTGGCAAGTCCCTTAAAATCTCCAATACTCCAGTAAAAGTCATCGTGTATCAAGACCTTATCAAGTACAAAAAAAGCGAGGAAAAGGGAGAGGCTGTAAACCACAGAATAATATAGCAAGGCGTTTGCTCCCACTTCACCATTGACAATCACAGCCATGAGCATAAAGCCTGCATGTCCCACTCCCGAATATGCCAGTAGTCGTTTAGGATTGTCTTGCACTGCTCCAATGATATTACCCAGTAACATAGACACTGCACTCATTCCTATGAGCAACGTGGTATAGATGCCTGCTTCTCCGCCAAAAACCAGGAAAAAAAACCTGAAGGCGGATGCAACAGCAAATGTTTTTACAAGGGCTGCCATATATACGGTCATTGCATTTGGTGCTCCTTCATACACATCAGGCGCCCAAAAATGAAAAGGTACAACCGCCATTTTAAAAGCAAATGCAAAGATCAGTAATACCATGCCCACATTAAAAAATACAGGAAAACTGCCCCCTGTCTTTGCCTGAATTGACATTTGGTGCAAGTCGAAGGTGCCGGTTGCTCCATACAAAAAGGCAATGCCAAACAACATAATACCGCTTGCAAAAGCACCCATTAGAAAATACTTAAAAGCACTTTCATTGGATTTTAGATTTCGTTTGTTTGAACCCACTAACACATAAAGTGGGATAGATAAAATTTCTAAACCAAGAAATAACATCACTAAATTGGTATAACTCAACATCATCACACCGCCAACCATCGAAAAAGAAAACAAAGCGATATAATCATTTCTATATTCGTCCTCTCCAATTTTTCTACCAAAGCCAAAGGTCCATGTGGCCAGCATCAAACAGGTAGTCAGAATAAAAGCCTGGCTAAACCTGTCTTCAGCCATCATATTTCCAAACCAAGTTATATCAAGCCCATAATTGATAAAGAGGGAGGCAATACACACCAGTGTGCCCAAGCGGAATAACAACGACATGATCCTTGAAAAACCAAGTACTTCTGATACCATTGCCAGTAAACCGATACCTCCAAAGATCATAAGTTGAAGCATACTATACTTTTATTGTGGGTTAGTAAAATAAGAAATGTGGTCTAATAATGTCGCATCAAACAGGGTGGTGAGTAATGTAGGACCAATTCCGAAAATCAATATCATGAACGCGCCTACTGCCAGCAGAGCTTTGTTGTTTTGATGAATGTCGTGAACGAAATATTTTGTTTCTCCATGCATCATTTGGTGGTAAGCTCTCAGCATGTAAACAGCGCCTAGGATTGTGCCTAAGCCAGCAACTACTGCGAGCCAGGGGGCAAATTGAAACAATCCGTTTAGCAATGAAAATTCTCCTGGAAAACCACTCGTCAGGGGCAGGCCAATGGAAGCCATTATAATCCAAATAAAAAATCCGGCAAATGCAGGTAGTTGCCCTCTCAAGCCTCCTAAAGCAGAAATTTTAGTTTCACCTGTCTTATTGATGATCAAAGCAGCACTGTAGAACAAACCTAGTGTAATGATGCCATGATTAAACATTTGCTGAACTGCTCCTTCAAGACCACTTATATTTCCAACAAAGATGCCAGCAGCCATCAGAGAAACGTGTGCCATTGAGGACCAGGCCAGCAGCCTTTTCAGCTCATCTTGTTTCAATGCAATAACCGAAGCATAAACAACCGAAATCACACTTAAAATCACAATTCCATATTGGTTGACATTAAAAGCAAGAGGGGTCATTGGAACAAGCCATTTTATTAAGCCCCATAAACCCATTTTACCCATAAGGGTGGACAACAATAGAGTGCCTTGCAGAGGGGCACTTACGTAGGTATCAGGTTGCCAATTGTGAAATGGAACAATTGGAATTTTAATGGCAAAGGCCAAGAACAATCCCCAGAAAACCCATTGCTGTGCTGTGCCATCCAAAGATGCTCCTGCTTCATATAAGGCTTTGATATCCCAACTGCCACTTCCTTTTAAGTAGAGATATATCAGAGCAGCAAGCATGGCTAAACTCCCGGTAAGTGTGAAGAGGAAAAATTTTAAAGTTGTTTTGATTTTATCTCGATCACCCCACTTCAGGCAAATAAAGTAAATTGGAATCAATGAAAATTCCCAAAATGTGTAGAACAATAATCCATCCTGGGCCATAAAAACCCCGTACATAGCTCCAGCCATCCACCATATAAGAGAATGTAAATTGTGAACCTCAGCAATGGCATTTCTGCGAACCACCAAAACAAAGGGTAGCAGCAAGGATATTAATCCTACAAGTACAAGCGATAAGCCATCTAAGGCTACACTCCACTCAGCCCCTATACTTTTAATCCATGAAACGCTGCTGGAAAGGCTGGGGTGTGAGGCACTATCCATAAAATTGAAGATAGCCAATGCGGTAACAATAATCTGCAGGAAGGAAGCACCCAGAGAAAAACTCCAAACCAGGTTTCTTGGTACCAATTTCACCAGCAAGGCAAAAATCAGAGGGAATAAGATCAAAATATTGGTAAGCATTCCCGATTATTGAAAGATAAAATAAATTAAAATTAAACTCATGGCAAGGACCATAGCAGTGAAGTAACTGCCTACATTACCATTTTGTATTTTCCTCATCACCAAACCCAACTCCCTTACACTTCTCCCACTCAATGAAGAAATATTTTGGAATACCAATTCATCAGCCCATCTTTGGGTAAACTGAGCCAGTCGATCCATATTATTAGTAACCACCATAGCATACAGTTCATCCAGGTAAAATTTATGGAATGCCCATTTTTCAACAAGTGTGAGATTTCTTTCTTCTGCCGTCATAGATCGGACGGATCCATATTTTCGTTTGCCCAACATTATGGTTATTACTACAGCTGTCAGAGTAATTGCCATGAGTATAATTTCTGTAGTAGCGCTTAGGTGAGGTGCATTTATAACCATAGCTGATTTAAGCTGTCCTTCTAATAAATTGCTAAGTCCCAATGGGTGAGCGATAATATGGGGAAGTCCCAAAAATCCTAAAACAACAGATAAGAATGCAAGTGTTAACAAAGCAGTTTTCATACCAGCAGGTGATTCGTGAGCCTCATTTTCATTTCTCGGTTCGCCATGAAAAGTGAGGAAAAATAACCTAAACATGTAAAAAGCAGTCAGTAAGCTGATCAATAGTGCTATTCCAAAAAAAAGTGGGCCTTTAGCTTCATACAAAGTTACCAAGATCAGATCTTTTGAAAAAAAACCTGCAAACGGCGGAATGCCCGAGATGGCTAAAGTGGCGATTAAAAATGTCATATAGGTGACAGGCATATTTTTTTTCAGGCCACCCATTTTAAATATATTTTGCTCACCGTGTAAGCCATGAATGACACTACCGGCACCTAAAAACAACAATGCCTTAAAGGCAGCATGGGTCAAAACATGAAAAACGCCTGCACCAAAACCACCCGCACCTACCGCAGCAAACATGAGTCCCAATTGACTAACTGTAGAGTAAGCCAGGATTTTTTTAATATCATTTTGATAAACAGCTATCAATGCTGCCATCAAAGCAGTTGCTAAACCTGTATATAATACAAAATCTAAAGCCATTGGAGCTAAGACATATAAGGCGCTTGTACGAGCCAGAAGGTAGATGCCTGCTGTTACCATGGTAGCAGCGTGGATGAGGGCAGAAACAGGGGTAGGTCCTGCCATGGCATCAGGTAGCCAGGTAAACAGTGGAAGTTGAGCGCTTTTTCCCATTGCACCAATAAAAAATAAAATACCAATTGTGGTAAGAACACGGGTGTCTGAAAACTGATTTAACTGAGGAAAGACATCACCAAAACTTAAACTGCCAAAGTGATACGCCATCATCATGGCACCTAACAAAAAGCCAAGATCACCAATGCGATTCATAATGAATGCTTTATTGGCTGCTTCACTATATGAATTATTTTGGTACCAGAACCCTATCAGTAAATAGGAACATAAACCTACGCCTTCCCAACCTACAAACATAAGTAGGTAATTGGAAGCCATCACCAACGTAAGCATAAAAAAGATAAACAGGTTGAGATAAATAAAATATCTTTTTATTTCTTTATCACCATGCATATAACCTATACTAAACAAATGGATTAAAGATCCAATACCAGTGATTATTAACACAAATACACCGGATAAGCCGTCCAGATAAAAGCTAAAAGGAATGTTAACGTTACCAAAGTGAAACCATTCAAACAAAGAAAACGTAAGGCCTTTCTGACAACCTCCGCTGAGAAAAAATAGGGAGAGGGCTGTCAGAAAAGAAAACCCTATGGCTGCATTGGCAATCCATCCAATTCCTTTTTCACCTACCTTGTTGCCAAACAAAAGATTCAGACCAGCACCCAGTAGGGGAAACAATAATATGACGAGGAGTAATTTTTCCATAACCGGACTTACCATTTCATTTTATTCAAAATATTAATATCTGTTGTCTCCTGGTTTCTATACACCATCATTAAGATGGCCAATCCAATGACAACCTCTGCTGCTGCAACTGCCATGATAAAAAAGACAAATACCTGGGCCTTGCCATCGCCCCACATATTGGAGAACCCTACCATAAGCAGATTCACGGCATTCAGCATTAACTCTATGCACATAAAAATAATGAGTGCATTTCTTCTCAACATGACACCAACTACCCCTATTCCAAAAAGAAGAATAGAAACAATTACATAATGATAAATTGATATGTTAGGTAAAATTTCCATTCTTCTTATTTTTTACTTAAAAAGACAGCGCCAATCATGGCAGATAACAACAATATAGATGACAATTCAAAAGGCAATAGGTAATCGTGAAACAACACTTTGCCCAATTGATTTACCAGTCCTATGTCAGTGTTTTTGGCTTTTTCAAGGCTGACATCTGCCGATCTCAAACCGGCCACCATGACCAACATAAATATACCACCGGATAGGGTAGCAGATATTTTTTGATATTTTGATTTTACAGGTTCTGCATCTTCATTGAGATTCAACATCATGATCACATACAAAAACAAAACCATGATGGCGCCAGCATATACAATGATGTGTACCATTCCCAAAAATTGCGCATTGAGCAGAAAATAGTGTCCTGCAATGGCAAAAAAGGTCACAATGAGATATAAAATGCTATGCACCGGATTTTTGGTAGATATCATCATAATTGCACTGAGTATAGCCACGAATGAAAGAAAATAAAACATCAACTCTGTAACCATTACTGATCTCTTTTTTGGTTGTACAATTGATTGTGTTTAGCTGCTGATTCTCCCATTTTAAACATGGCTACGTCAGCAGTTTGTCTTTTGGACACATCAATTCTTGCATCCATTCTTTCCACCAATTTTTCTTTGCCATAGACAAATCCTGTTCTCGTATACTCCGGATTAACAATCGTGTCTGTTAAAAAAATCGCTTCTTTGGGACAAGCTTCTTCGCACAAACCACAGAAAATACATCGCAACATATTGATCTCATATTTTGCCGCATACTTTTCTTCGCGGTACATTGTCTCTTCTCCCGGTTTTCTTTCTGCCGCGTCCATTGTGATAGCCTCTGCCGGACACGCCACAGCGCACAAGCCACAGGCGGTACACCTTTCTGCCCCGGCATTATCCCTTTTTAACACATGATGTCCCCTGTAGATTGGAGCCATTTCGCGCTTTTCTTCAGGATATTTCACGGTAGCAGGTTTTTTAAACATGTGTTTAAAAGTAATGGCCATGCCGCTAAAAATGGCAGGCAAATAGAGTTTTTCCGCCAAACTCATTTCTCTTTTTACTACCTGTTTAGATCTGTTTGTAAGCATGTTTATAATTTAAGCTAGGCTACCATTGGCCCACATTACAAGACCTGTGATAATTATATTTAAAATTGCCAATGGCAATAATATTTTCCAACCCAAATGCAATAATTGGTCATAACGAAATCTGGGTATGGTCCAACGAACCCACATAAAAAAGAAAATAAAAAATACGATCTTTAGAAAGAAAAAACCAAATTGTAAGACCGCAAGCCAAACTCCTTCTAATCCAAGTGCGGCTTGAAAAGGGAGATTGTATCCTCCAAAATACAAAGCACTGATCACCGCTGATGAAACAAACATATTGATGTATTCAGCAAATAAAAATAAACCGAGCTTCATCGAACTATATTCTGTATGGTAACCTCCGATCAATTCTGTTTCGCATTCCGGTAAATCAAAAGGGGCTCTATTTGTTTCTGCAAAAGCGCAGATCAGAAATATTAAAAAACCCAAAGGCTGATACAATGCATTGATCCAGTCTCCCTGTTGCTGTGTAACAATTTCACCAAGACTCAGTGTACCCGATTTCATCACCAAAGCCACAATGGCAAGGCCCATTGCTATTTCATAACTTATCATTTGAGAACTGGCTCTCAAGGCACCCAACAAACTATACTTATTGTTGGAGGCCCAACCCCCAATCATAATCCCATATACCCCGATCGAAACAACACTAAAAATGTATAAGATACCTATATTTATATCTGAAACCTGAAAAGTGAGCTGCTGCCCGAATGCCTCAATTGGGCCGGCCCACGGAATAACAACTCCTGCCATTAATGCTGTGAGCATAGCTATGGAAGGCCCCAGAACAAAAAGATATTTACTAGAATTGCTTGGTATCAATTCTTCTTTGGTAAACATTTTAATGCCGTCTGCCAAAGGTTGTAAGAGGCCGTAGGGCCCCGCTCTGTCTGGCCCTATCCTGTCTTGCATTAAAGCTGATACTTTTCTTTCTCCATAGGTAGAGTATGCTGCAACAGTGAGCGCCAGCAAAAACACAAATAGAACTAAAATGAACTTTATAAGAATATAGGTTGCCATCTTACTCTTGTTCTTTTGATAAAGGTGAAGAGCTTGGGTTACTGACTGCATTCGGATTAAGAATGAGCTTGCTCAAATCATTTTTCATTTCTGGTGCCAGGTAATGGTTGGCTGAAATGACAGAGTGTTTATCCACCTTTGATGGTCCCTCTATCACCCAATCTGCCGTTTTTTTCTTTTCAAAGCGGCATTCATTACAAATCCAGCTTTCTACTTCACCATATTGATCTTTGCGCGCGGTGACCCTCAATATGTCTTCACCCTTGTACCAAAGTCTTACTTTTCCACTGCATTTTTGGCAGTCCCGGTGAGCATCAACGGGCTTGGTAAACCATACTCTGTTTTTAAATCGAAAGGTCTTGTCGGTCAAAGCACCTACCGGACAAACATCAATAACATTTCCAGAAAAATCGTTGTCAATGGCTTGTTCTATGTAAGTACTGATCTCTGCTACATCACCACGGCTGCAAACACCATGGACCCTTCCGTCGGTTATTTGTTCTGCAGTCTTTACACAGCGATAGCACAGTATACATCGATTCATATGGAGTTTAATTTTATCTCCAATATCTCTCTGTTCAAATTCTCTTCGTTTAAATTCGTATCGGGTATCCATTTTGCCGTGTTCATACCCTAGATCTTGTAGACTGCACTCACCAGCTTGATCACACACCGGACAGTCAAGTGGATGATTGATCAATAAAAATTCAACAACCCCGGCACGGGCCTCTATTACTTCCGGAGAAGTTTGGTTTTTAACCACCATTCCATCCTGGGCCAGGGTTCTGCAACTAGCTACAGGTTTGGGCAGGGCTCTTGGGTTCTTCACAGATTCTGACTCAACTTTTACAATGCATGTTCTGCAAAATCCTCCGGTGTCTTTCAATTTTGAATAATAACACATAGTGGGTGGTACCAGGTCGCCACCTTTGGTACGGGCTGCTTCCAATATGGTCATGCCCTGATTAAATTCAATTTTATGTCCGTCTATGGTTATTTCTGGCATTGCTACTTATTTATATTTCAAACAGCTGATTCAGCTATTTTGTATTTTTCATTATAATGACTGAATTTTCTTATGGCTATTGGGTCTTTAATATAAGCTTCAAATTCTGGCCTGAAATGTCTTATTGCACTTGCCACAGGCCATGCAGCGGCATCGCCAAGTGCACAAATGGTTTTACCTTCAATTTTTGATTGAATATCCCAAAGCAAGTCTATATCGGCTAAAGTACCTTGACCATCCAGGATTTTGTGTAGTATTTTTTCCATCCAACCGGTTCCTTCTCTGCACGGGCTGCATTGTCCACAACTCTCGTGGTGGTAGAAACGGGCAAAGGTGTGCAGGTTCATTACGATGGAAGTGGTTTCATCCATCACTATGAATCCGCCTGAACCCAGCATGGTACCGGCGGCAAAGCCACCTTCTGAAAGGCTCTCATAACTCATCAATCGGGGCTGCCCATCCGGAGTTTGTAAAATCAGGTGTTTGGGTAATATAGGTACTGAAGATCCACCTGCAACTACGGCCTTCAGTTCATTGCCATTTCTGATTCCCCCACAATAGGTATCGCTGTAGATAAATTCTTCTACTGGCAGTCCTAACTCTATCTCGTAAACTCCAGGCTTGTTGATATGTCCGCTGGCAGAAATGAGTTTGGTTCCAGTACTTTTTTCAGTACCCAAACTGGCATAATGTTCTCCTCCGTGTAGGACAATGTAGGGAACAGCGGCAATCGTTTCTACATTATTAACTACTGTTGGACATCCATACAATCCGGCTACAGCGGGAAAGGGAGGTTTGATCCGGGGATTTCCTCTTTTACCTTCCAAACTTTCTAATAGAGCAGTCTCCTCACCGCAGATGTAAGCTCCGGCTCCGATGTGCATATGCAAATCAAGATGGTACTGGCTATTCATAATGTTTTGCCCCAACCACCCCGCTTTATATGCTTCTTCAATGGCCTTCTCTAATATTTTATAAAGATAAAAATACTCTCCGCGTATATAAATATAGGCTTTGTTGACGCCCAGGGCATAGGATGACACAATCATTCCTTCTATCAAAAGATGAGGAATTTTTTCCATCAAATACCGGTCTTTAAAAGTACCTGGCTCAGACTCATCTGCATTACACACCAGATAACGTGGCACGCCTTCAGGCTTTGCTAAAAAATTCCACTTCGTACCGGTTTGAAACCCTGCACCTCCTCGTCCCCGAAGGCCGGAGACAATGACATCATGCACCACCTCTGCTGCTGTCATTGATGACAAAGCTTTTTCTACCGACTGATAACCCCCGTTGGCACGGTAGGTTTCAATGCTCTCTATACCAGGGACATCAATGTGTTCAAATAATATTTTTTTTCCTTCCTTCATATGTTCAACAGTAATTGCTCATCTTTTCTCCCTTTTGGAAATGTTCCAACAATTTATCTACTTTTTCGAAAGTCAGGTTTTCATGATATTGATCGCCTATCTGGAGCATTGGAGCTGTTCCACATGAACCAAGACATTCTACAGCTTTAAGCGTGTATTTTCCATCGGGTGTTGTTTCTCCTACTTTTATGTTTAACTTCTCTTCCAGATATGAAATAATGTCGTAGGCCCCATTTAACCAACACGAGCTGGTCCGACAAACCTCAATCAGGCATTTACCTCTAGGTTGAAGATTAAACATTGAATAAAAGGAGGCAACTTCATACACCTCAATAGGCTGTATATGCAGAATCTCAGCAATGTATTGCATTACCTCAGGACTTAACCAGCCATCAAATTCTGCCTGTGCCAGATGTAAAACAGGGATAAGGGCCGACTTATGTCTGCCTTCCGGATAGCGGGAGATGATCTCTCTCACCTTCACCATTGTAGCCTCTGAAAATTTTATTTCTCTCATTTTTCTTTTGCTTAATCTGATTGACTATGCATCCAATTCGCCTGCAATGACATTCATACTACTCAAGGTCAAAATGGCATCTGAAAGCATGCTTCCTTTTATCATTTCCGGATATGCCTGATAATAGATAAAACAAGGCCTGCGCAAATGCAAACGGTAAGGCGACCTGCCACCATCACTTATCAGGTAAAATCCAACTTCTCCATTTCCTCCTTCAACACTGTGATAGACCGTACCCTTGGGAACATCCGTTTCACCCATTACAATTTTAAAATGGTAAATCAAAGCTTCCATTTTGTTGTAAACATCCTCTTTGGGAGGCAGATAAAAGGCAGGTACATCTGCATGGTAAGGACCCTCTGGTAACCCTTCTTTGGCTTGTTGAATGATTCGGAGACTTTCTTTCATTTCTTCCAACCTAACCATAAACCGATCATAGGTATCGCCATGCTCTCCCACAGGAATAGCAAATTCAAAATCTTCATAGCTACTATAAGGAAGGGCAACCCTGACATCATAATCTACACCGGCAGCGCGAAGATTAGGACCAGTAAAACCATATTCCAACGCCCTTGCACCGCTGATAGGACCAACATTGACGGTGCGATCCATGAATATCCGGTTTCTTTTTACCAGATTTTCAAATTCTGTTAAGACTGCTGGAAATCCTGTTAAAAACTTATCCAGTTTTTTCCAGGCGGTCATTGAAAAATCTCTCTCCAATCCACCAATCCTTCCAAGATTAGTCGTCAGTCTCGCTCCACATATTTCTTCATAGATTTCATAAATCAGCTCACGCCATTGAAATAAATAAGTAAAACCTGTCAAAGCACCCGTGTCAACCGCTATGACAGAGTCACAAATGATGTGGTCTGAGATCCTTGCCAATTCCATTATAATTACCCTCAGGTATTGGGCTCGTTTGGGAATTTCTACACCAATGAGTTTTTCTACTGTCATGTGCCATCCCAGATTGTTGATGGGAGATGAACAGTAATTCATTCGGTCTGTTAATACCGTAATTTGATTGTAGGGCCTCCTTTCAGCAATTTTTTCAAAAGCTCTGTGTATGTAACCGATGGTCTGTTGAGAATCTTCGATGATCTCACCGTTCATGGTCAATACATTTTGGAAGATGCCATGGGTAGCCGGGTGTGTTGGTCCCAGATTGAGAGTATTAAGATTTGAAATCTCTTTGTATTCTACCTCTATGCCTTTGTCTTTTAAATAACTCATGCCTTTTTTGCCTTATCTACCAAAATAGGTATCATCTTTATCAGTGCGACTATCATCTTCTAGTTTATATTCTTTGCGCATGGGATGGTAATCCATATCGTCCACGTTTAATATTCTTGTGAGATTGGGGTGCCCTTCAAATTGGAAACCATAAAAATCAAAGGTTTCTCTTTCCATCCAATTGGCTGCTGCCCACAATGGAGTGACAGACGCAAAAACAGGGTCTGCAGCAGGCGCTGAACTATACACCCTGACGCGCTCGTTGGTGAAAAGATTATGTAATTGGTACATGACCCAAAACTCATTTCCTTCCTTTTCAGGAAAATGGATACCGCAAAGTGTGGTTAAAAAAGTAAAACCTGTTTCTTCATTTTCCTTTAATTCTTGTAAGACTCGATAAACCTGATCGCGGCTAATCGTAATTTCAGGAAAATCATATTCAAATTTTATATCAATGGTAGGTAAGCCACTAAGATTTTCCAGGCATTTATGCAATTTATCTGCCGTTTGCTGTATGTCAACCTGTCTCATTGTAAATTGTATTTAACCAGTTTTTCCTGATGAGACGGGCTGCTTCTGCGGTCAATGCCTTCTGTTTGAACCAATTCCTGTATGCGCAATATGCCTTCAATCAACTGTTCTGGTCTGGGTGGGCATCCAGGCACATAAACATCAACAGGAATGATTTTATCTATGCCTTGCAATACCGAATAGGTATCAAAAACACCCCCGCTGCTCGCACATGCACCCATTGCAATGACCCATCGGGGTTCAGCCATTTGTTCATATACCTGTCTCAAAACAGGACCCAATTTTTTGGATACAGTGCCGGCAACTATCAGCAAATCTGCCTGCCGGGGTGAAAAACTCAATCTTTCCATCCCAAATCGGGCAAGGTCGTAATTTGAGCCCATTGTTGCCATAAATTCAATTCCACAACAGGAAGTGGCAAAAGGCAAAGGCCATAAAGAATTTTTTCTGGCCATTCCTACCAGATTTTCTAATCGGGTAGCAAAAAAGCCCTGGCCTTCATAACCCTCTGGCTGAAGGGCGGGATCAATTGTTATTTCTGTTGACATTTCATCCTTCTTTGATTGTTAATCCCACTTTAGCGCATCCTTTTTGAGGATGTAGGCAAAGCCAATTAGCAAGATCGCTACGTATATAAACATCTCTACCAGCCCCCAGATACCTAACTGCCTGAAATTGACAGCCCACGGGTACATAAAGATCACTTCTATATCAAAAAGAACAAATAATATAGCTACCAGAAAATATTTAATGGAAAAAGGGGTTCTGGCATTGCCTACACTTTCAATACCACATTCAAAAGCCTCATTTTTTACTTCGGTTTTTTTCTTTGGTCCCAATTTATGTGTAACCCAAATAGTAAAAACAACAAAGCCCAAGGCCACCAAAAACATAAGAAATATCGGTAGGAACTCGATTACGGAACGGTCTCCCAAAGTAATAAAATTTTGAAGTGCACAAATTTACGTATATTAAAACAAATAAATGACTTAAAAAGGTGCGAAAAAATTATAAAAATTTTGATACACCCTCCATTTTCCGTTTTGCCGGAATCAATCTATTTAATTTTCATGTGACTTCAAATCCAATGGGCCAAACCCAAAATAAAAATCGGCTCTTATTTGTCAGTTGACAAGCTCGCTCCAATGAACCCTCTGTTCATGCGGGCTATGTTTTCCAGGGAAATTTCCTTAGGACATTCTGCGCTGCAAGCTCCAATATTGGAACACATACCAAATCCTTCTTTATCCATTTGGGCTACCATTTTCATGGTGCGGTGTTTGTGTTCCACTTTGCCCTGAGGCAATAATCCTAAATGAGAAATTTTTGCAGAAGTAAACAACATGGCTGACCCGTTGGGACAAGCAGCTACACAAGCGCCACAACCAATACAGGTTGCTGCATCAAATGCCTTTACAGCTACATCTTTTTCAACAGGAATGGAGTTACCATCCACTGCCTGACCTGTGTTTACAGAAATATAACCACCACTTTGGATAATCCTGTCAAAAGCAGATCTGTCTACCACCAGGTCTTTGATTACAGGAAAGGCTTTTGCTCTAAATGGTTCTACTGTAATGGTATCTCCATCTTTGAACTGTCGCATGTGCAACTGGCAGGTAGTAGTGGCCTTTTGAGGACCATGCGGCTGACCATTGATCACCATGCTGCAAGCTCCGCAAATGCCTTCTCGGCAATCGTGCTCAAAGGCAACAGGTTCTTTTTTTTCGGTAACAAGCCTTTCATTGAGTACGTCCATCATTTCCAAAAATGACATGTGCTCATTGGCATCAACTTTATGTGTTTCGAATTTACCGGCATCTTTAGCAGATTTTTGCCTCCAAACTTTTACCGTTAATTTCATGTCTGACATGATCAATCTTTTTTTTGTTGAACGTTTTTTATTTGTAACTCCTTTGAATAAGCTTCACATTTTCAAAAACCAAATCTTCTTTGGTCATCACAGGTTGGTTATCGTCCCATTGCCATGCAGCTACATACGTGTAGTTTTCATCGTCTCTTTGAGCTTCACCCTCAGGCGTCTGAAATTCTTCTCTAAAATGGCCTCCGCATGATTCGTTGCGTTCCAGGGCATCCAACATCATCAATTCACCCAATTCTAGAAAATCCGCAACTCTATATGCTTTTTCCAGCTCTGGATTAAACTCGTTGGCTTCTCCTGGCACAAATACATCTTTGTAAAATTCCTCTCTCAAGGCCCTGATTAATTGCCTTCCTTCTTTCAAACCATCAGCATGTCTTGACATACCACAAAGATCCCACATGATCTTACCCAGCTTTCTGTGAAAACTTTCAACGGATTGGCTGCCTTTAACACCCATCAACTGATTGATTCGTCCTCTGGTTTGTTTTTCAGCTTCCTCAAATTCAGGAAGATTTGTGCTGATTTCTCCGGTTCTGATTTCATTGGCCAAAAATTGTCCGATGGTGTACGGGGCAACAAAATAACCATCTGCCAAACCTTGCATCAACGCGGAGGCACCTAAACGGTTGGCCCCGTGGTCTGAAAAATTGGCTTCTCCTAAGGCAAATAAGCCCGGAACATTGGTCTCCAAATTATAGTCCACCCATAAACCTCCCATGGTATAGTGTACAGCAGGGTATATTTTCATTGGGAAGATATATGGATTTTCTCCGGCAATTTTTTCGTACATCTCAAAAAGGTTACCGTATTTGTCTGCTACTACCTGGGTGCCCATTTCTTTAATTTGGGCAGGTGTGGCATCCTTCATCCCCCTGGTATTTGCTTCTGCCTTTCCATAACGTTCGATGGCAGATGAAAAATCAAGATAAACGGCAAGTCCGGTTGGGCTCACACCCAAACCTTTATCACATTCTACTTTTGCAGCCCTTGAAGCTACGTCTCTTGGCACCAGGTTGCCAAATGCAGGATATCTCCTTTCGAGGTAATAATCTCTATCTTCTTCTTTGATGTCCAGGGCCGTTTTTTTACCCTCTCTAATGGCTTTGGCATCTTCCAAAGTTTTAGGAACCCAAACGCGACCATCGTTTCTCAATGACTCAGACATCAATGTAAGTTTCGACTGATAGTCACCACTCTGAGGTATACAGGTGGGGTGGATCTGTGTGAAACAAGGATTGGCCATCAAGGCTCCTCTCTTAACCGCACGCCAGGCAGCACTCGTATTGGAACCCATGGCATTGGTGGATAAATAAAACACATTGCCATATCCTCCTGTGGCCAATAAGACACAGTGGGCAGAATGTCGTTCTAATTCTCCGGTTAATAAATTTCTCGCTATAATCCCTCTTGCCTTTCCATCAACTACAACCAGATCCATCATCTCATGACGGTTGTACATTTTAACAGCTCCTGTAGATATTTGCCTCGACAATGCCTGATAAGCTCCAATCAACAACTGTTGACCGGTTTGCCCTTTTGCATAAAAGGTCCTGGAAACCTGGACACCTCCAAATGAACGGTTTTCAAGCAATCCACCATATTCTCTGGCAAAAGGCACTCCCTGAGCCACACATTGGTCAATGATCTGGGTACTTACTTCAGCCAGCCTGTAAACATTGCCTTCACGCGCTCTATAGTCACCACCTTTGATGGTGTCATAAAACAATCGGTAAACACTGTCACCGTCATTTTGGTAGTTTTTGGCTGCATTGATACCGCCCTGGGCAGCAATGCTGTGCGCTCTCCTGGGACTGTCGTGGAAGGTAAATGCTTTCACCTTATATCCCAACTCTCCCAAAGTAGCAGCGGCTGCAGCTCCGGCAAGTCCAGTTCCAACTACAATGACTTCTATCCTCCGCTTATTATTGGGGGCTACAAGAGGAACTGTAGATTTGTATTTTTTCCATTTTTCTGATAAGGGTCCTTCTGGTATTTTTGAATCCAATTGCATGATTAGGATCAGATTTTGTGGTTCTTCAAATTATTTGGTGAAATAAAACACCAGGGGTATGATGGCATAAGCCAATGGCACAAGTATGCTAAAGGCGATACCTATAAACCTGATTACAGGTGAATATTTAGTGTGGTTAATGCCAAGGGTCTGGAAGGCACTTGCAAAGCCATGGTAAAGGTGGAAGGCCAAAGCCAACAATCCTACCAGATAGGCTACTACAATCCAGGTAATTTTAAACGATTCAGCAACTTTGGTGTAAAGGTCTTTTACCTCCATTTCACCAATCATTACCATACTCGTTTGGCCAGTCTTCATTTTCCACCAAAAATCACCCATGTGAAGTAAGAGGAAAGCAAGCACCAATATTCCAAGTAAGGCCATGTTTCTGGATGCCCAGGTGCTGTCTCTGTGATTGCTCACCGCATAGGTGCTTCCCTTGGCGGCTCTGTTTTTTGCCCAAAGTGACAAACCCAGCACAAAGTGCATTAATATAAAGAAGTAATTGCCGTAAGAAATTAACATAATCAAAGGATTATGTGTCATAAAATGGGCATACACATTGAACGATTCTCCACCATCATTTT
Organism: Saprospiraceae bacterium; assembly: GCA_017987975.1. Taxonomy (GTDB): domain Bacteria; phylum Bacteroidota; class Bacteroidia; order Chitinophagales; family Saprospiraceae; genus JADKBO01. The sequence continues at coordinate 17,897 of JAGNSQ010000002.1, read as the reverse complement.
TCAACAATTGAAGGTTGCCCAACAAGTGTACTTTCAAAAACAAAATGAGAAACAGTCCGGTAAGGCTCATTAATAATTTCTTACCTATCGAAGATGTAAGAAAATTGGAAAACCAAGACATATCTGGGAATTTTATTTACCTACAAAACTATAATATAATGCTATGAAAATGAAATGAGTTTTCACCTATGGTTTATTTAGAATCGATCTAATATAAGTGCCATTAAAATAATATTTCGATGATACCTTTTTTACCAAATATTTCTTTGACTAAAGAAATATTTGCGTTGTAGCAGATTTTATTTTGATCAAGTTCGGCCGACAAAATATTGTGTTGTGTAAATAGATAAAATATTTCATTCGTATTTTCTACCACTTCTGTCCACATTGGTACTCGAGGCTTGTTGGGTACTCATCACCAATAAATCCTGAATATTGACATGCTTGGGTCGGGTAGCAACAAAAAAAATAAGTTCCGCTACATCTTTTGCATTTAGCGGGGTAACATCTTCATAAATTTTTGCCTTTTCTTCGTCGCCTCCAAATCTGCGAAGTGAAAATTCAGTATCTTCAACCATACCTGGCGAAATCTGACTTACTCTGATGCCATGTCGGAAAAGATCATGCCTCATCCCCTTTGTCAAGGCATCAACAGCATGTTTAGTGGCACAATAAACCGCTCCATTTGGGTACACTTCATGGCCGGCAGTTGAACATATGTTAATGATATGCCCCTTGCCCCTTTTTACCATACCCGGCGATATCAGCCTACTCATGTACAACAAGCCTTTTACATTGGCATCTATCATGTATTCCCAGTCTTCAATTCTACCTTCCTGAATTGGCTCCAGTCCTCTGGCTCCGCCGGCATTGTTGATTAGAATGTCAATTATTTCCCAGCCCCCTTCCAGGCTATGAATGGCTGTTTCGCAGGCTTGTCGGTCTGATACATCAAAACACAGGCAGTGTACCTTGGCTCCATATTTTGTATTGAGCTTGTTTTTTGCCAATTCCAATTGATCAGCTCTCCTGCCCGTAAGAATTACATTGTAACCTTTTTTGGCAAAATATTTGGCGGTTGCCTTACCAATGCCACTGGTAGCTCCGGTTACCATCACCGTTTTGGCCTGTGGGTTATTTGTTATCGATTCCATCTATGGTGGTACTTAGTTCTTTTATAAAAGCGGCATGTTCTTTGGTTGCGGGACCATAAAAGCCGGAATACACTTTTACCAACCGGTCATTTTTGTCAACCAGCAGCAAGGTAGGGTAGGCTTTGATACCCTCAATTTGGGGGATCAGGGCAGATGCTGTTTTTTTATCGTAATGACCCGCCAATAATACTGGGTATTTTATTTTTTTGGCATCCACATAGGTTTTTAAGGCATTCATTGCTTTGTCCGGATCTTTGTACCTTTCAAAGCCCAAAGCCGTAACTACAACCTCCGGATGAGTTTTTTGATATTCTGTCAAAAATGTGGTGGCATCCATACAATTAGGGCACCAACTACCCATGAGTTCATATACTTTCACTCTTCCTTTATAGGGATCATTTTGAGTATCAACCGTCTTACCTTCTGTATTGGGTAATACAAATCGTACTCCGTCCGGTCGAACTATTTTAACCAATTCAAAACCACTGGTTAGGCTTGCTTTTTCATCCTTTACTCCTTCAAAACTTTCTCTGTGGTGAGTGCCGGAACGGAATTCTCCCAGTAGGGCATCACCTTGCTTTTTCATTTCAAATAAAAAGGCGTGGGATCCATCAAAACAAGATAATGATGCCTTATTGCCACTTACATTACCTTCCAGAAAGCGATAATCTCCCGATTCTGTCAAAAAAGTGCCACTAAGCTTTGTCCCTTTTTGGACAAAGTCACCAATACCAGGGTATTCATCTTCAGTTCCCTGTGAAAAGGTAACTTTATATCTTCCTCCAAAATTGGCATTTTCGGCAACGGGTGGAAGTTTAAATCTCCGGTCATCACCATAAAACGCCTTAAATTTAATCCTATATCCATCCCTGTAATTCACGTGCCAATAGCCTTCCATGATGCGTTCTTCAAAGATGGCTGTAAGGTAGGTATCATAACCATCAAAGCTGGCAAAAATCGTATCCTTTGCTGTAGCCTTGTCTCTCCCGTATCTGATATTTTTAACAGCTATCCGCTCATCACCATTGTGCAGTATAATTTCAAGGCTATCACCTTTGCCATATTTTACCTCAAAGGTGAATGGCAATTCACCGGGAACGGCACTGACCTGTGCAATATCTTTTTTATCAACAGCCATGATCAGCTCTCCATCCAGGTAAAGGACTCCTCTCCAAATACCGGGAGGTAGCTTGTCAAATGTATGATGCGGACTCACACATGCCCATAATAACAGGGTGAGAGTGAAAACAACCATTGTGGCTGCCATTACATTTTTGTATCTCGTCATTCTTTTTCGATTCACTACTAATCAATCCCAATAATTGGGCTTCCTCCACTTTTATTCACTTCCTTTGTCACCAACAAACTGTTCTTCTTTATTCTTAAACAATACGTTGAAACTGGTAAGGCTACCATAAATCCTTGTTATGTATTGTTGTAAATTTACCTTCTCTTCATCGTCCAGTTTGCTTGAATTGATCCGTTGTTCCATTACTCTCAATCGATCTCGAACCATTACAATTTTGTGAAAAAAGGCTTCAATTGGCATTTCTTTTGGCTTAAGATTTTTTTCTTCCGGCTGCAAGATCATCACCCCTCCCTTCCATCTATCTCCCAGTGGTACAACTTCTGAGATATCAGACATAGCGCGCAGGATTTTGACCAATGATTTTTCAGCCTCATTATAGGTCACAGCTTCTTCTGCCTCCAAAGCCTCAATAATTTCCCAACCAGCATATTCTTTTCCAACATGTTTGACGCCATAATGCATAAAACACATTTTGTAGGCGGCAACGTCTATTCCAATTACAACTCCATCACCATAAGCCGGATGTTTTACACGAGATCCTACTCCAAGTACTTGACTCATAAACTATATTTTTAAAATTGATTTAACTTTTTGCTTTTTACCAAAATGAAACCTAAGATAATAAACTCCCGGAGGAATGTCACCAAGGTCTGCTTTTTCTGTTTCATTACTTATTTCTTTTACCGGTATTCCACTGGCCTGAAAAAGGGTTATTCTGTCAGCATTTTCAGGTAGTCTCCAGTTGATTTCGTCGACAACGGGCAGAGGCCAGATTGCAATTGCATCCTCTTTGAAACTTTCCTCGTCTGTTGCTGTGGGCAATGACTCAAATTCAAAATCCCAAACCCCGCGTCCATAGGTAGCAAATCTGGCTGTATTTAACGATGGTATATATTCTACACTCCAGTAAGTCTGATTGGGAGTGGAAGTTCCTGACAAAGGGTACCATTTGTTTTCATCCGCCAAATAGACAAAGGGTCCTGTTTCAGTGGCTGCATATATGATATTTTCTGCTTCATTAGCAGCCAGCTGAAATGCCATGGTAGAAGGCATTCCGTTGCGCATGGCTTCAAAACTATTCCCACCGTTGCGTGATACGTAAACAGGTGCTACTGAGCCATAACCACTTCCTGAAAGATAAATTACATTGGGATCAACTGCGGAAGGCAAAATGCAGGAGCCATATAGATAATGAGCACCGGCAGTCATTTTTTGTTTTAATGTAAATTGGATGCCACCATCAATGGATTTGTAAACATAGCCATTGGTCGTTGTAACAAACCAGGTGTTTGGATCAAAAGGACTTATGGCAATGGCTGAAATTTCTCCTCCACTGGCAGCAAAATTAAAGGGAAGTTCACCGGCGCTTATTTCATTGTTTACATACTCAATTTTGAGGATGTGGCTGCCAGAGCTGTTGGCATCTACACTGCCCCCTGCTACATAAATGATGTCTTTCTCACTATGCGGATCAACGGCTATAGGAGGTATCCATACGGACTCTCTTTTAGAATTGATTTCGTATCCGGCCGTTGGATTGTTTTGTGTTGTCGGATTGAGGTAAAAGGATAAACTACCACCCGGATACATGGTCCACATGTGTTTTCCATCGTTTGTAAACTCAATGTGACCGTAATCTCCACTGATGTTTTGGTAAAAGTCTGCAACATTCGCATCGATGGCATAACCCCTTTGTAAGCCCTGATCCTGCGCACCGGCAAACATCCACAATGGGTCAGAAGGATAGGAACGTACATCATAGTACTGACTCACATGGAGTCCAAATAATGAAATATTTTTTGTGGTTGCACCATAATCATAGGTAATGCTGATGCCACCATGATGACCAATGATAATCACATCTTTATTATTCTGATCTTTAAATTCTTTCATCACCATCATATCCGCATGGAGCTTGCTTTGTACCTGGCCGTAGTATTCCCACCATTCATTGACAATATTCCAGTTTTTGCCTCCATTTCCACTGCGGTAAGCATTCACTTCGCCGTAAAGAGGTCTCTGAGCATTAGAGGGCGGTACCATCACTGCCATGTCCCACGGACTGCTAGGTAAAATACCTAACACCTGCCAACTTTGCCCCAGGTCTGTACTTTTGTGAAATTTTAATTCATCATTGAAAACAAAGAGGGTAGTGTCACCTGCTGACACATGACTCTGTATATTGGCCCTGCCATCAGTTCCAAAACCAATGGGCGATTCTGTTGTGATGGCTGTAAGTCCCCCGCCACCGTTTGCTAATCTGTAGATTTGGGTAAGATCTGCATTGAGCTGTTCTATCAGCATCATAGCCATTTTATCAGGTGTAGTGCACATAGCTAAATTTCGGCCATCACTGGTCGTAAATACTTTAACTATGTTATATTTTTTGCCATCTTCTGTTTTGTAAAGTACATAATTATTGGACCATCCTTTTTTGGCAAGGACCAAACTTTCATTTTGCAAACGAACACAGCTATGGATATGATAACCGTCGGCAGCTTGCGCAAATCCACTGGCTTTTTGCCACACTTTTCCCTCGTCTTCGCTATAGTAGGGACTGCCTCCTGAAAAGGCCATCAATCGGATGCCATCCTGAATTTCAAAGGCCTCTAACACATTTCCGTCAAAACGGAGGTCATCATTAACGAGCTCCCAGCTAAACCCACTGAGCCCTCCTCTGAAAATAGGGCCGCCGGCACCAATGGCATACAACCAGTCATTATTTTGGTCATACCATACATTGACAATTGAACCAGCCTGATTGGCACTTCCCCGCTCAATCCAGGTACCCCTGATTCTACCTGATGCCAGATCTTCTACTCCATCGCGATCTGCACTTTTGAGCTTACTTACATAGGCCAATCGATCTTCCTGATTTTTTATTTCTTGCGACTGCCATCCGGAATGAGGGCCTCCATGTATCAGTTCAAACCATTTCTGCCTTAATTTGCCTTGTTCGCCTTCCTCTGCATCTTTTTTGACTTCAGTGGGCTGTGGATGCTTTATTAATTCAGAACAGCTCCACAACAATGAAAGCAAAACGAAGCCTGTAATGTGTTGGATTTTTAACATCTTTTTTTTTTCGCAAGGTATCAATTAACCATTTTTTTCATTTGCATTTTCCTGCTAAAAATACAATTGTAAACTTAGCCGACAATGCCTTTTATTCTTTATTTTTTTATTGGCTTTTTACCAAATTTTACACAAATAGGGCACTTTTCTATGTGGTGGGCCTTGGCAGGACAATATTTGCGACCGTAAAAGATAATTCTCAAATGCAATTGGTTCCAGCTTTCTTTGGGAAATAAGGATTTGAGGTCTTTTTCAGTTTTTACTACATTTTTACCATCACTTAAGCCCCAGCGTTCTGCCAACCTGTGGATATGGGTGTCAACTGGAAAGGCAGGCTGCCCAAATGCCTGCGATACAACAACAGATGCCGTTTTGTGGCCTACTCCCGGCAATGCTTCTAATGCTTCTATCTGGCCAGGTACTTCACCATTGTACTTTTCAATTAATATGGCAGAAAGTTCGTAAATGGCTCTTGCTTTTCTGGGGGCTAGTCCACACGGCCTAACAATGTCTTCAATTTCCTGCACGGTTAGTGCAACCATTTTAAAGGGTGTGTCCGCTTTTTGAAACAAAATGGGCGTAATTTTATTTACCCGTTCATCAGTACATTGTGCAGATAATAAAACAGCGATTAGTAAGGTATAAGAATCTTTATGCTCCAAGGGAATAGGTGTTTCGGGAAACAACTCTGTCAGGATCGTGGCTATTTCAGCTGCTTTTTCCTTCTTCTTCATTAAAGTGAATTTAAAAAGGAGAGCGTGTCTGTTCCATCCGCATAGTCACTTAACGCTGGTCGCTGACTTTGTCCCGGGGGTAGGGTGGCTAAGTTCGGGATCTGCACACTGCTCACTATGCACTGAATATTTTCTGCATCTTCTTTTAATCTTTCTGCTAACAATGTGGGCTCAACGTAATATTCATAGTGAAGGGAAGCTATTCTGGAAGCAAGTCTTTTGTCTTCCAATAATATTAAACACCCATTGTTAATGTATTGAACTTTGTTGAGTAAAAATAACGCAATATTGTAATCGAAATTATTTTTGTATTTATGGTGCAACACAATTTCTTTGTATTGATGCAACACTTCCAACAAATGATTAAAATTATATCCCTCTGGTACATATATTTTACTAACATTGCGACATCCCAAACCAAAATAGGTAAAGATGTCAGCACCGATAGCATAAAGTGTTTCATCACTCTCCATTCCGGTAAGAATGGCCACAGAATTACGGTGATTTCTTATAATATTGGGGTATTTGTCAAAGTAGGTGTGAAAGTATCTTCCCGTATTATTTGAACCGGTAGCGATGACAGCCTCCATGGTTTTGAGCTGTTCGGTAAACTCAAATTCGTGCTCAAAAGCGGGTTCTATTTCAACAAGTAATTTTAATAGATAATGAATCAAAACGCTGTCTTTATCTGAAGCTTTGATCAAAGCATAATGACCGCTGATCAGGCAGCTCAACACGTCATGAAACCCAACAGCAGGAATGTTACCTGCCAGGATCAAACCTATTTTTTTTTGCTCCTTACTTGCCAAATCCTGGTAAGGCCTCACCCATTCTTCCAGTTTTTTTTCATCTAACATGTCTTCGCGGATAGCAGCCAGCGCCTGGATCTGCGATGGTATCGTAAACCACCCATTTCGGGCTTTGGCATCGTCCATAACCAATTGCCATTCATCACTATCTAAAGAGCGCAGCTTTTCATCCAATAAAGCTAGCGCTTTAATTCTGGCAGACAATGTTAAATTACTCTTCATTTTCGTTCAATGTCTCTTTTCTACTTTTTACATATCCTCTCCATTTATCCAAAACATTGGCCATGTCGGCAGGTAAAGGAGATTCAAACCTCATCTTTTCTCCCGTTGTAGGGTGTTCAAATCCAATTAATCTTGCATGTAACCCTTGTCGTGATAAAACCGTAAAACAGTTTTCTACAAATTGTTTGTATTTTGAAAATATGGTACCCTTTAAAATTTTATCTCCACCATATCTTGAATCATTAAAAAGGGTATTGCCTTTGTACTTCATGTGTACCCTGATTTGATGGGTTCTGCCGGTTTCCAAAACGCATTGGACCAAACTTACGTAATATAGTTTTTCCAATACCTTAAAATGAGTTATCGCGTGTTTGCCCTGATCGCCTTCCGGGTAAACATAAAATCGCTTGGGTAGGGTAGGGTGTCTGCCAATGTGTCCGGTGATGACTCCTTCTTCCTGATCCGGCTCTCCCCATACCAATGCTACGTATTCCCTTTCAATAGTATGGTAAAAAAACTGTCTTGCCAAGTGGGTCATTGCAAAATCGGTTTTGGCAATCACCATCAAACCAGATGTGTCTTTGTCGATTCTGTGCACCAGGCCGGGTCTTGAGGCTGTATTACCTTGCATTACAGGTAATGCTTGGTCTTTAAAATGGTACAACAAGGCATTGACAAGGGTGCCTCTTGGATTGCCAACTCCCGGATGCACAACCAAGCCGGCTTGTTTGTTGATGACCAATACATCGGCATCTTCATATACTATTTCAAGGGGTATGTTTTCCGGTTCTAACACTTCAATATCATCCGGATTCCGTGGCAAAACCAGGGAGATTACATCATCGGCCTTTATTTTGTAATTGGCTTTAACTTCCTTTTCATTGACCAGAATGCAGGATGCCTTGATGGCATTTTGCAGCCGGTTTCTGGAGACCTGGTCCAATCGATCCATTAAAAATTTATCTATTCTTAAGGGCCGTTGGCCTTTGTCCACTGTAATTTGTTCGTGGATATAGAGATCGTCCTGCTTTTCGAGGTCTGAAATTTTGATTGAAGTCATTATGGTGTTAAAATGCAAAGGTAACGCCTAGATCCCACTTTAAAACGTCTGTTGTGGATTTTTGAAGGTCAAAGGCTTCGATGGTGCTATCCTGGAGGGTAATGGTTTCTGGTTTCAATGTGTAATATGCTGTTGATAAACCGGCAATATAACTAAACCGCCCGTGCACATAAATGTTGTCAGAAACCGGAAAATTGCAGCCCAGTCCAATGCCATACTTCATGGAAAAATCTGATTTTTCCCATTCAGTGTCACTGCTGTCATCAGCATCTGGAGGTGTAAAAGTAGTGGTGGTGAAAAATAAATTACCTCCAAAATTAAACTCGCTGAAAAATTCAAGTTTATTGATTTTAAGCGGCAAATAGTACCTTCCAATGAGTTCGAAGGTCAAAAACTGGCTGGTACTTATAACCTCCCAGGTTTCTGTTTCACCTTCAACAACAAAATCAATATCCGCTGTATATTGATCCATTATACCATATCCCAGTTCTATACCGCCAAATAAGGGCTTTTCTGGCTTTATTTGTCTCAAATAACCCAAATTGATTTGAAAAATGAGATCGGGGTGCTTTCTAGAAAAAGCCCCTTGAGGCGTCATTCCACCCAATCCAAAAGTGATCATACTTACTTTGTCAGAGGGTTCCTTGTACGTCATCTCGCTGGCATTGATGATTTCTTCCTGGGCAGCCCCATTGACCACCCAACAGAAGAGGACTGCCACTGCCAGTGTTATTTTATTTATTTTTGAAGTTATAAATAGATCATAAATGAATAACTGCAACATCAATTTTAAAACTTTATGTGTAATCGAGCATAAAGATACAAAAACTACCCCTCCTCATCAACTTCCCATTTATGCTACTTCTTCCTTTGTTTTTGATGAAGTGGAAGAAAGTATCGAAATTTTTAAGGGGAATAAAAGCGGCCATGTCTATTCCCGATATGGCAATCCCACCATCGATACAGTAGCTGAAAAAATAGCAGCCATGGAAGGTCAGGGTTGTGATGTCATGCCTTTTGCATTCCTCACTTCGAGTGGCATGTCGGCTATCAGTACTCTGCTGTACGCAATTCTGAATGCAGGCGATGCTGTTTTGACCCAAGCCAATATCTATGGAGGCACCACTGAATTGTTTAACAAGGTGTTGTCCAGACATGGTATAAGCCCTGTTTTTGCCCGCTTTGACCAAATAGAGGAATTGGAGAAAATTATAATCAGCAACCCTGGCATTAAGGCCATTTATCTGGAAACCCCATCAAACCCTACACTGGACTGTGTAGATCTTTCTGCTATTGCAAGCTTAGCTCAAAAGCACAAAATATTTACAATCATTGATAATACTTTTTGCACTCCTTATTTACAACAACCTTTTCTATTTGGAATTGATTTTGTCATCCATTCGGCAACCAAATACCTAAATGGACATGGCAATTCTTTGGCCGGTATTATCCTGGGAAGAAACAAAGCTCACAGTGCAGCTGTCAAATCTACTTTAAAACTAATGGGCGGTACCTGTAATGCCTGGGATGCATGGCTGCTCAACAATGGACTCAAAACATTGGCTCTCAG
>JAGNSQ010000002.1:0-7867 GCA_017987975.1 Saprospiraceae bacterium | reverse complement strand
AAGATTCGGTTATTTTATTTTTAAATAACTTGTTATCAAGAGGTTATGAGTTTATTGATATTGAATGGAAATAAAAAAAGCCCCGGAGAAAGAATCCTCCGAGGCCACCCGAACGCTATGAAAAATTAAAGTACTATCTCTGACACAAATATATACTAATTCGAATGGAAAAGTCAAGTCTTTTTACATTTTTTTAACATTTACCTGTTTATTTTGCTCTATGAAATGGAAAATATCATGCTTTTGGGTCTTTAGCTGCCTTTCTGTTACCTGGTCTCAGACAGATTCCATCAAAATGGATTCAATTCTTTATCAAAACGATTGGCAGGTTAAAGTATTGAATTATCGATTATGTGGCAAAACAGCTTCGGGTGTCCATACCAAAAAGATCAAAGAGCCTTTTGTCGCTATATCACGAGATTTACTTGCAGTTATGCCATTAGGTTCCTATATAAAATTGTCAGATTGCCTTTGGGCCGGTAAGTACAAGGTGATGGACAAAATGGGCAAACGACACACCAATACCATCGATGTATTTTCCAAGAAAAAAAACAGAGGCATTCAGTTCTGCCGATGCCAACCCGTTGAAAGTAAATGATCTTATATTTTTTTCATCACAATCCCGGAATAGGCAGCAAATGCAAGATCTTTTTCTTTCATCTCAACTCCCGTGCTGAAAACGGGTTTATATCCAGTGACCTGGCTTATGGCGATTGTTTTTGAATTTGGTTCTGCATTGATCAAGACTATTATTTTTTCTTCGGCAGTTTCTCTGCTATATGCCATGATACCACTACCAATCAACTCTCTAATAAAGTTATAACTTCCCTGCTGCAAAGCCAGGTGGTTTTTCCTCAGATGGCAAAGTGAAACCAAATAGTCAAATTGCTGTTGGTTAAAACCCGGCTTATCCTGATACTGTCCTCCTCTTATATCTATGGGTGTTTCTAATTCCATATCCACATCATCCCACCAAAGTGGTTTCCTGTTATCCGGATCGTCAGCGCCCCACATTCCCATTTCATCGCCATTCCAAATGTGTGGGGCTCCTTTAAATGTAAATTGATGGAGCAGCACTACATTCGTTTTTTGTTGAGCAACAACGTCAGGTCGCCCGGTTTTATAAGTTGGGTTTTCTGCTGGTTTGCTGTGGAATTTATATTTATTGGAATTGTAAAGTGCCGACAAAATCCGCTCCGAGTCGTGAGATGACACTAAATTCATCATAGCATCTTGCGTGCCAGGCCTGTATTTTTTGTAAATACTATCTATTTGATCGTAAAATTCTGCCAGATTGATTTTATCATCACCCTGGTTGACATAACATCTAACCGGTTTAAACCACTGATAGTGCATTACCGCATCAAATACATCACCTTTTACCCAGGGTTCTGCGTCCATTAATTCATCCGGCCATTGGGTCCACCAGTTTTCTCCCACCAGATAAAATTCATCATTGATACCTCTCACATGCTTTCTCAAATCTCGCCAAAATCCCAATGGTACATGTTCTGCTACATCCAATCGCATACCATCGATTCCATCATCCGGATTGCCATCGTTGTTGGGATCCATCCAGCGCTGGCATACAGCAAAGATGTGCGACTTAACCTCATCCGGCATATTTCCTTCAAAGGGATGACCGAACTTTTTTTCGGTTGCTCTTATTTTTTTAAGCTCCGGCATGGTTTTTACTCCCAGCCACCCATCATAATCCCATTCGTTGGCAGAGGTTGCCGGGTCATCAAACGATTTAATTTCGTACCAGGATGAATAAGGTGATTCCTTTCCTTTTTTAAGGATGTCCTGAAATGCCCAGAACTCTGGCCCTGTATGGTTCCATGAATAATCGAGCACAACTTTGATCCCGGCCTTGTGAAGCTGACGGGCAACTTCAACAAATTTTTTATCAGCAGTGGTCCAAACCCAGCTCGAAGGGTTTGCTGGATCTTCTTGTTTCATCAATGCCATATCGCCATCTCTGTCATCTCCAAAATTAACATCAATGTGGTGGTAATTTCGGGCATCATACTTATGCAAGCTGGGTGAATCATTGAGTGGATTAAAATAAACTGCATTGATACCCAGTTTTTGCAAATAAGGTATTTTTTGGAGTACACCTTCCAGGTCGCCGCCATACCGTCGCATTTGTATGGTGCGGTAAAAGTCTAGGCCAGTTTCCTTTGCCCACGCTTCCTGTTCGTACCAATTATGGTTCCAGGGAGTTACGGTCCAACTTGGCGGCAACGAGTCCATCAATGCCCCCTTCATGGTTTCAAGGGTAGGGTCGTTTGCAGGATTACCATTTCTGAATCGCTCAACAAAAATTTGATACCAAATTGCTGAAGATGCCCACCCCGGTGCTTCATCAAATTTTGCCATTTCATTGGATTTATTTTGTGTGGACTGGCATGAAATAACCAGAATGATGAGTACAAGTTGTACAAAATAAACAATACTTTTCATGATTGTTTTTTGTTTGAATATTAAATTGATTAAGAAGGTTTGCTCAACTCAATGGCTCTTTCCAGCGCAGCATTGACTCCGGTAATAAATCCTTCTTTGGTTTGTTGTTTTTCAAATTGTTTGAAGGCTGCCTCTGTTGTACCTCCTTTCGACATTACTTTTCTGATCCAGCTCTCACAACTATAATCAGACTTATTAAATAGGTCTATGGCTCCTTTAAAAGTCTGGTAGGCAAGGAGTTCAGCCTCTGCCTGATTAAAACCCATTTGTTGTGCTGCTTCTATGAGTCCCTGCATAAAATAAAAAACATAAGCAGGACCACTGCCTGAAATCGCTGTGGCAGCATCAATTTTGGTCTCATCGTCAACATAAATGGCTTTTCCTGTGGCATTAATCAGGTTTTGAACGGTGACCAATTCTATGCGGGTTACTTCGGCAGATGAGGTAAATACTGTCATGCCACTGCCCGTTTGTGCTGGAAGATTGGGCATGGCCCGCACCACTTTGGCTGTTCCAAGATGATCATGGATGGCTGCCATTTTTACCCCGGCCATAATCGACAAAACCACTTGTTGTTTGTCAATGTAATTGCGTATAGCAGTGGCCAACACAGGAAAATCCTGGGGCTTAACGGCGAGTATTATTAAATCCGATTGTTGTACATAATCTCCGGGCTCTCCATATACGGTACCTAAGTTTTGTCCTTCAAGTTCTTTTGCTTTTTCAGGCGATTTTTCAAGAATAAACATCTGTTCAGTACCTACAATATGGGTACTAAGAAAGCTGCGGGCAAATGTTTGTCCCATGTTTCCTCCTCCAATAATCAAAATTTTCATACCCTGATGTTTTGTATTTCAAATGTACCAAAATTATGCAGCTTATCTACATAACATTAGTGTCTTTTTTACACTAACCATCAAAATTATCTTCTCCCGTGATAAGCATTATCCAACTTAATGCTTCTCATGAGTCGATATTTCTTATTTTTGCATTAACCTAATCAAACAACATGTTACAAAATCAATTTCATACGTTCGGCCAGGAGAACAATCCTAAAGATCAACTCGAAAATTGGGTAAAAAATCTGGCTACCCATTTTGATGCCAATGATATTTATTGGTGTGATGGCACCGATGAAGAATATGATCGGTTGTGTCAAAAACTGGTAGATAAAGGAACTTTCATTCGCTTAAATCCGGTAAAAAGACCTAATTCTTATGCTTGTTTTAGTGATCCAAGCGATGTAGCCAGGGTAGAGGATCGGACTTATATCTGCAGCAGAAGAAAGGAAGATGCCGGGCCTACTAATAATTGGACAGATCCAAGAGAGATGAAGGATACACTCGAGCAACTGACAAAAGGAACCATGAGTGGCAGAACTTTATATGTTATACCCTTTTGCATGGGGCCTGTGGGCTCATCTTACAGCCGATATGGTGTTCAAATAACGGATTCAGAATACGTGGTAGTATCTATGAAGATAATGACCCGTATGGGTAAGGATGTATTACCCTTTCTTTATACCAATGATTACGTAAAATGCATCCATACGGTAGGTGCACCCTTGCACGGCAACGTTGACGTAACCTGGCCATGCAACCCAACAACTAAATACATCACCCATTTTCCAGAAGAAAGACTGGTTATCTCATATGGTAGTGGTTATGGTGGCAATGCGCTATTGGGTAAAAAGTGTTTTGCACTAAGAATTGCATCTGTGATGGGAAGAGAAGAAGGATGGCTGGCAGAACACATGCTCATCCTCGGGGTAGAAAACCCGGAAGGTGAAAAAGACTATGTAGCGGCTGCATTCCCAAGTGCCTGCGGAAAAACCAATTTTGCCATGCTGATACCTCCTGATGCGTTAAATAATTGGAAAGTTACCACTGTAGGAGATGACATTGCCTGGATTCACAAAAATGAAGATGGAAAACTGCACGCAATAAATCCTGAAGCAGGCTATTTTGGAGTGGCTCCCGGTACCAGCTACAAAACCAACCCCAATGCCATGGAAACCATCAAATCCAACACCATTTTTACCAATGTAGCCATCACAGAAGATGGAGATGTCTGGTGGGAAGGTTTGACAAAGGAAGTGCCGGAAAATATGACAGATTGGACAGGTAAAAAATACGATCCTTCAAGTGGCAAACCTGCAGCACATGCCAATGCCAGATTCACAGCACCAGCTTTCCAAAATCCGGTGATAGATGCAAAATGGAACGACAAAGAAGGGGTTCCTATTTCTGCCTTCATTTTTGGTGGTAGAAGGAGTAATACGGTTCCTTTGGTTTATCAATCATTTAATTGGAGTTTTGGCGTCTATCTGGCTGCAACCATGGGGTCAGAAACTACAGCTGCCGCGTTCGGTGAGCAAGGCAAGGTGCGCAGAGATCCTTTTGCCATGTTGCCTTTCCTTGGTTATCACATTGGTGATTACCTCAACCACTGGCTGCAATTTGGAAGAGACCTGCCCAATGCACCTCGGATTTTTAGTGTCAACTGGTTCCTGAAAGATGAAAGCGGTCAATTTGAGTGGCCGGGTTTTGGTCAGAACATGAGGGTATTGCAATGGATCATCAACAGGGTTAAAGGAAGAGCTTCTGCCGTAGAATGTCCCATTGGTTGGATACCCAGATACAGAGATATGGACTTTACAGGCTTAGAAGATTTTACAAGAGATCACTTTAAAAAAGTAATGTCAATCAACAGGGAGGCCTGGAAACAGGAGTTTTTGTTGCACGAAGATCTGTTTGCCAAAATGTATGACCGCTTACCTAAGGAAGTCTTTTTTATGAGAGAGCTTCTTTTGTCTGCATTGTGGAGAAGTCCGGAAAAGTGGGAGTTAGCTCCTGAAAGAGTTTAATTCAAAACCAACACAAACTCAACTTTTGAAGGGTAATTGTGTTGGATAATGTAACAATCTTTTAAATATGTCAAACAACGACCGGGCCACCGTTGATGCCTTGTTAGACAAAGCTGTGCAGCGACAGTTTCTTTCTGCCGAAGAAGGGGTTTATCTTTTCGAAAATGCTCCTACTGCAGCTTTGATGATGGTGGGTAATGCCCTGAGGCAATATCACGTGCCCAACAATGTTGTGACCTGGATTATTGATAGGAATAGCAACACTACCAATGTTTGTATTGCCAATTGTAAATTTTGTAATTTTTACAGGAGGCCGGGCCATGAAGAGTCTTATGTTACCAGTTTAGAAGAATACAGCCAGAAAATTAAAGAGACCTTTGAATTAGGCGGAGAACAGCTTTTGCTGCAAGGTGGTCACCATCCTGATTTGGGATTGGAGTACTACACCCGCCTGTTCAAAGATCTCAAAAATATGTTCCCTAATCTCAAGCTTCACGCTTTGGGTCCACCGGAAGTAGCCCACATAGCCAAACTTGAAAAAGCCAGTCATTCAGAAGTGCTCAAAGCATTAAAAGAGTCAGGGCTTGACAGTTTGCCCGGCGCGGGAGCTGAAATTTTAGATGATAGGGTAAGGAGGTTAATATCCAAAGGTAAATGTGGGGCCGATGAATGGCTTGATGTGATGAAAGCTGCCCATCAACTGGACATTACCACTTCTGCGACTATGATGTTTGGCCACATTGAAACCAATCTGGAGCGTATGCAGCATTTTGTAAAATTGCGCGATGTTCAGGCTGCCAAACCAGATCATGCTAAAGGATTTCTGGCCTTTATTCCCTGGCCCTTCATGGATGAAGATACCATTTTGAAAAAACTCAAAAGAGCCAGAAATACTTGTACCGGGGATGAATATGTTAGAATGATTGCCATGAGCAGAATTATGCTGCCAAATGTGGTCAATGTTCAGGCATCCTGGCTGACGGTAGGTAAAAAAATAGCACAAATATGCCTACATGGTGGTGCAAATGATTTTGGAAGCATCATGATTGAAGAAAATGTGGTTTCTGCTGCGGGAGCCGCATTCAGATTTACCGCAGATGGTATTCAAAAAGCCATTGAAGAAGCAGGTTTTATGCCTAAGCTTCGCAACCAGCAATATGAATACAGGGACCTGCCTCAAGGCATAAAACAACAGGAATTAGATACAGCAACCTTGACGGTCGATTGATGGTAATTTACAATGAAGACAGCTGGACCCAAAGCACAGAATACTTGCGCAATAGAGGCATTCAGTCTGTTGATGTAGCCCTGGTATTAGGCACAGGCCTGTCAGCCACTTCTATTTTATCGGATATAGAACTTGAAATTCCTTACTCCGAAATTCCAGGCTTTCCTATCTCTACGGTGGATGGCCATGATGGAGTGTTGAGTTATGGGGCCTTGGCAGGCAAAAAGATTTTGGTGCTGAGGGGGAGGTTTCATTACTATGAGGGCTATGAAATGCAGGCAATCACTTTTTATGTCCATGTATTGGCGATGTTGAAGACTGGGGTGCTGTTGATAACCAACGCGGCAGGCGGCTTGAATCCTCATTTTAAAGGGGGAGATTTGGTTTTGGTTACGGATCACATCAACTTGTTTTCGTCCCATCCGTTGAGAGGGCAGTGGCCGGAAAGTTTGGGCCCCCGATTTCCAGATATGTTGCGTGCCTACTCAGCAAAATGGCAAAAAAAGCTGCAGATGTCTGCAAAAGAAATGGACCTGGAACTTAAAAAAGGGGTCTACCTGGGGTGGCAGGGGCCAAGTCTTGAAACTCCTGCGGAATATAAAATGGCGAGGATGCTGGGGGCTGATCTGGTGGGAATGTCTACGGTACCTGAAGTAATCGTTGCCAAATTCAGAGGGCTTGAGGTAGCCGTAGTGTCAGTTGTGTCCAATGTTTGTTTTCCAATCAGTGACCTTACGGAAACTACCATTGAAGAAGTGTTGTCTGTTATGCAGCAAAGTGCTCCAAAGCTGGCAAACTTAATCAAAACGGCAATAGCCGCCACAAGAGAAGAATAAACTATTTTTTCCTGTGTAAATAAGCGTCTATCCCCTTTGATTTCAAATTATTGATTGTCTTGGCAGCAGCTTCCTGACTAGCGTACCGCCCAGCAACAACAGTGAAAAATTCTGACAAATCAAAAACTACTTTTTCCGCATTGTTGAAACCATTTTTTTTCAGTTTCTGCAACATGGTATTGGCGTTGTCTTCAACCAGATAATTACCTGCTACCACAATATAACTTCCTGATGAGCTGCTGCCCTCATTCCGAGAGGGTTTAGCAATGGCTTCGGGTGCCTTTTTAATCGGGATGCCTAATTTTTCCGGCTTTTTTACTTCATCCGCTGGTGCCTGCCTAACGGCCGGTGCCTTGGGCTTAATAGCGGGTTTAGCAACAGGTGCCGGAGTTTCTTTGTTTACCTGATTTTTCTTTTCCGGTTGTTTAATGGTTGGCGTTTCCTTTTCTTCAGTGGCAGTCCCATTATTTT
>JAGNSQ010000125.1:3569-8551 GCA_017987975.1 Saprospiraceae bacterium | reverse complement strand
CCGGTGCTTTTTTCGTCGGGGAAGAGGTTTTTCAGGAACATCCTGCTGGCACTTTTTACGAGCTCGCTGTCCATGTACTCGTTGTTTTTCAACCTCTCAACTCCATGCTCATGGGTGATGTGGGCTACTTCATGACCTAGCACCACTGCCAGTTGCGCCTCGTTTTCGATCAGGCGCAAGAGGCCGCTATTCACAAAGACCATGCCGTTGGGAAAGGCAAAGGCATTGGGTATGTTGTTGTCGATGATATAAAATCTAAATTCTACCTTGTGTTTTTCCTGGTATTCGGGGGTTTTCACATAGGCCGGTAAAACCTTTCTGCCAATGAGGTTGACATAGCCTTGCAATTGGATGTCGTTGTATAGCTTGTATTTAAAGGCGCCTATCGATATGTCTCCTTGCGAAAGTGAATTGGGTGGCAGGGTCAGGCCCGGTGGATTGGTTACACTCAGCATGCCCTTGGCGTCGTAACTATTGGCTACTATGTTTCGCAGCTCTTCATCTCTTTTGGTAAATAGGTTTTGACACACTTCGATGTTGTTGGCAAGGATGTCGCCATTGGCATCGGCCTCACCTTTTACACTCAAAAAATCGCCGGGCTCCAACTCGCTAAAGGCAAGGTACAACATGCCCTTGGTGCAGCCGCAATCGGTCTTACCGGCACACTCCATTTTTGTGCTGGCATCGATGGTAACTTTTCTGCCATCTATGTAGGCCACATCTCCCTCATAACTTTCCAGCACCCCTTTAAGGGTTTCTTTGCCGGGCGTATATTCCGACAGCAGTTCTATTTTTTTAGCCAGCCTCTCTCTGCCTTCAATCTTAAAATCCAGGTCTACAAAATTGCCCTTCTTAAAATTTCTCTTGGGCATGTCGCTGGTTTTTTTACCTGTGAGTTTGGTGGTTTCGGTTAGTTTGTAGTCTACATTTTTGTTGTCAACCGAAACGGTCATTACCTGGTAGGGCTCGTCAAAGGCAATGATCTCGATGTTTTCTATTTTTTGGGCATAGGCACTATACAGGCCGACAAATACCAAAATAAAGGTGAATGGTTTTTTCATCATTGTGATTGTTAAAGTTTTAATGTGGTCTCTATTTCTTCCAGATATATGAGCATCAAAGAGATGGGCGGGGTAGCATCAACATCCCAGCGATCTGGATTTTTTTCTATTATCCGTCTACATTCTTCGGCCAGGGCAATTATCTCTTTCATGGCATTTTGACAACTGGTTTTTTTCCGATTGTCTGTTTTGATCCATTCAGGTGGTGCATTGTAGGTATTCTGAATATGGCCCACAAATAAGCTGAAGTCGTTGGCCAGACTGCGCCCCGAGCCGTTTTGTATGGATTTAAAATGATTATTGATAAACTTAATATCACTCTTGAGCTGGTCCAGATAGTCGGTTTTTTCCTGGTTCAATGAAAGACTGTCTACCGGACCCTTCACCTTTTTTTCGACAAAAAACTCATCCACAATGGCCATGATGTTGTCGGCCTGTAGTACCAGCCCTATACCCTCGTCTACTTCCATGAGCATGCCCAGATAAGTTCGAGCCCCACCGTATTGAGCAAAGACCGAGCTGCCACTCATGCCCTTTAATATAGCTGCATCTCCTTTCAATTTGATTTGCAGGGTCATGTCGTCGGTTCCCACTATCTCTGCCGGCTTTTTGTCGATGCTTCCCGATACATTGATCACTTCGAGGTAGCAGGAAGTTATTTGTTCTATGGCCAGATGGTATTCGGGGTGGAGGCTCCACTGGGTGCAATACTGTTCTTCTCCGCCAGTGATGCGCAACACGGCGAGATCATTGGGAAAACTTTGAACAAAGGTGGCAGATGACAAACGGGCTTTTTCGCCGTAAATTCTGAAGGTACCTGATGGATCTTCACCCACTACGTGATTGGGTACGATGATAAAGCAGGCACCCGATCGGGTTTTAAGAATGCCCCTGCCAAATTCATTTTCGTATTCGGTGCCAACAAATACTACAGTTTGGGCAGATATACCACAACTCATCAACATCCCACAAATCCAAAAACCCAGTCTATTCATCCTTTTCTATTTTGTTTTGATTGCACTTTTGTTCCTCTTTTTTGGCGATGCTGTACATTCCAAAATCCAGGAAGAAGGTGGCAATGTTAAGCAAGGTTACAATGGCTGCCAACACCATGGCAAATCCCTGAAGGGCACGGTCCATCGTGATCTGGCTGATCATGGAAACTGAAAAATCGTAACTGGAATTTTCCTGCTTGGGTCCGGTTTTATACACCCGGGTTCTGTTGGCGTTGATTCTGTAATTGAGGGTAATACCTGGATTCTCATCGATGATGGCAAGTCCAAATCCTTTGTTGCTAATGGAATCTTTAAGGGTTTTATGGTTGTGGCAAAAGGTTACCAAATCTCCCGGGTACAGTTGCTGCATACCCCCTTCATAGGAGGTCCTGCTTATTAAGGATCTGCCAATAACGGATACCGTTCCTTTTCTTAAGATGGCGGGTTTTTCATCTATGTTGGGCCGATTAATGTTTTTGCCCACCTTCAAAAAACCATCCAGGTTAAACAGCAGGTTATGTCCCTTATCTGTCAGGCTGTCTTTAAAAGAGGTGTATAGGATGTCGAGATAATCGCCTAACTGGATGTCTGTGTGATTGCCTTCCGGATCGTACAAAGTACCAACTTTTTTTCCTGGATTGGTAAGATTGATGGTTGGGTTGGAGGTGCCACTTCTTTCTATGATGAGGGTAGTTCCCGGAGTTAGCTCCAAGGTACCTTTAAATTGGGCAGCCAGTTCATCATCGTACCCAAAAAGATTGGCATGATACAATAAGATTCGGGCATTGTTGTTATCTACTACTTTGAGCTCCAGGGTTTCTGTTGTGGCATCCAGGCTAAAGGTTGATTCGTAAGGTTTGATGAATGAAGATTGAATCACAGCACCAATAATGACCACTATTACTGAGGAAATCGTGATAAAAATTATCCTTCCTGTTATCGCAAACAATTTCTTTTTGTTGAGGTACTCCAGCAAAAAGTAATGTTGTGAAAACGGACTAGTAGGAAACCGGAAACGCATATTCATTCATCGTGAAGGTGTTCAATTTTTTTACCTTTTGCTGAATATAGATCTTACTATCAGCGGTGATGGCAGAAAGAGGCACTTTGCAGCGGTAGTTAAATGTTACGTTTTGATTTCCCTGAATGGCATCGCATTCAAAAATTTGTTTGGTCTTTCCTGCGATTGATACCCTGGGCTTTTTATCGGAATTGACAATGAAGTTAATCTCATTGCTATGATTGGTAGTCCAGTCAACAACTACAAAATTTTCGATAGCCTTGTCACACCTGCCAGCGATACCCGAAAGGATGGCAAATTCACTCCGGTGGTATTTTTTTAGTTTGTCAGAGTAGATCGACTCCCATTTAAATTCCACTGTTTTTCCCTCGTGGGATGTCTTTAAAGTATGGCTCAACTCTCCCTTGTAAAGTCCGTCATTGGAACTGATGATGGTACATAGTTTTTTTCCATCCAGCTTTTCTTTGGGCAGCTTCGCATAAAATGTATTGGAAGTAACAATCTGGTTGGTATGCTGAAACATCAATCCCACCTTGATCTCTCCGCTGACCGGGGTTTTATCGTAGAGAACTTCCTTCCTGCTACCTGCGTCAAAATCTACAGCTTGAGCATGGCCAAGAGTAGCGTAACATACAATACAGGTGACCAAACGAATTAAACGAAACTTGTTTTGCTGATCGGTAACAAGGGAATACCCAGCAGATAAAAGATGATTGCCTAAAGCCATAGATCAGTGGTTGGTTAACTATAATGGCTAAAATAATGGCAGACATTTTTGGCAACGAATTGTCAATTTTCAATTTTCCATTGTTTTTTCTGTGGTTGAATTAGTGTAAAGTGCACATATTCAGTAATATAGGGTAATTATATTCCATTAAATACTAATGTTAATTGAGGCATTTAAAAAATAATTTAAAAAAAATGCCCTCTATAGGAGTACTTTTTTAAAAAACCCTGACACAAACTATATGTAAGCCCAAAAGAACTTACCAGACCAACTTTCAAAACGTAGCATAAAAGGTCGTTTTTATGACCTCAAGATAAACCTGTCCTAAGGCCACGGGCAGGAAGCACATTTTTTTTAATTACTCTAAAACTTATTAGCATGAGGAAGATTTTCTCTTTTTTCGTGGTGGCATTTCTATGCACCCTTGTTAGCTGTACAACAGACAGCGCCGTAATCTCCATCGAATCTCCTACCCTGGAGTTAAGGACCGGAGATAGTTACCTTTCTATTACCGCATTGACCACCAGTAACCAAACGGTCAATTATACCGCAGCCCAGTTTTCCATTGCATACACCAACGCCACCACCCTCCAGTTGGTGGTCAACCCAGGCACCGACGGTCAGCAAACAGTCAATGTAAGCACAGTTACCATTACCGGCAACAACGCTGCAATGGCATTAAGTTGCCGTCAGGGTCAAAACCAAACCCCGTATGATGAGATTGGACACATGACCGCTCAACCCGGCTCTGGCTTGATCCAACTCAACCTGGATTATGGCAGCATCATCACCACAGCTACCGAGGTAGTAGGTGATGAGATGGGTGGGATTTGAGATTGTAGACAGATGGGATATGACTATAACCACGCGAGTAATCACGTGGTTATAGCTCTATGGGTAAATCAAAAACGAGGTTCACCCCTTCCATTTTTTGGGATTGTTGATAATGTATTGGGTAATTATATTATAGGCGGTATAATTTTTTATGATGCGCTCATAAAATAGAGGTTGCCATCCATTTTCCAAACCCTGACGATTGGCGTGTTTGGTGACGGCCGATTTATAGGATCCAATGATGGATGATACCGTGTTTTTACCAATATTTTGATATCTATTTTTACCAATGCATTCACCGATTGTGAATTGATTTCGTTGATGGTGAAAATGCAGGTGGAGAG
>JAGNSQ010000125.1:1619-3469 GCA_017987975.1 Saprospiraceae bacterium | reverse complement strand
AACACCGAGATGGATCGCGTGGTTATAGGTCCACAGGTATACCAACAACAAGATGTATCGCGCGGTTATAGGTCCACAGGTAGACCAACACCGAGATGTATCGCGTGTTTATAGCTCCATGGGTAGATCAGCACCACGATTAATTGCGTGGTTATAGACCCATAGGTGGGTTTAAAGCATAATGCTTCGCATGGTTTAGCTCAATGGGTAAGTCAAAAGTGATTTATCACGTGTCTATAGCCAAACGCGAAGTATCTTAATAATTGGGTCTTGCTGAAAACAAATCCTTTATTCTCTTTTGGTATGATACATAAAAAAGGGAACCTCAAAGAAGCAATTTAATTGATTTTGTGATTATGATTTTTTTTGCCAATTTTTTGGATTGTTTTGTATGTATTTTGTAATGACTGTCATATCCAATTTTTTAAACACAATTTGGCAGTAAAAACGTGGCTGCCAGGCAAAAGAGGTTTCTATTTTCCGAATTTCAAATGTACTCCGGCCTTTAAACCATCTTACGACTCTGGAAATGTTTTCATACATCATTGGGTTTTTATATCCAGTAATGCCACCAGGAGTATCTTTTGTAAGATCATGTATTGTCTCTTCAATTAATTGACCAGATAGTAGTCGCGGTGCTATTGAACCATCGTCTAATTGTTCTATATGTAACAATCCATGAAAATGGTCCGGCATTATAACAAATGCACCCAAACGAATAAATGGAAATTTATTTGGTATTTCTAACCAAATATCAGTGGCTATTTGACCGACTTTCGTCAATTTCATTGCTTCATCAATGATATCCCCAAAAATTTTTTCACGACCTTTTAAATTAATGGTGATAAAATAGCATCCATTTTCGCTGAAATCAAGCATTTTGGCGCGTGCAATACCGCCTTTAAATTTATTCATAACATACTTTGAAAGGTTAAATAATTTTTTGAAAAGTTCTCAAATCAAGTTTTTTGGGACGGTATAAAAACTTGTTTTAGTATGAGATTTTGGGCGATCAGAAGTGTAAATCAAATCCAATCATTTTGACCCCATCCCTCTACCTGCCATACAAACTCTTGAAATATTTCAATCTCTCTAAGGGTAGCAATAATTCAAAAAAAGATATGTGTATCCCCTTTTGTTGTAACCTGCGAAAATCGATCCAGGGTCTGTAAACAAAGATGTATATGAGAAACATGATAGCTCCAAGCTGGGTGTTTTCCTGTTGAAAAAAGTAAGCTATTGGAAGTATAGGAAACACAACTTTAAGGTAGTAAGTCAGGGTGTTCATCGTTATTTTCATTTGCGTTTAAAAAACCAAATTGAGTGGGTATTCTAAATTTTGGCTTAGCAAAAAGGCTATTTAATTGTATTTTAACAATCCACCTGTAAATCAGAATACTGTTGCAGGGTCAAGAATTGAAAATCGGTAAATCTTTACCCCTTCCCTACACAAGTGAATTGGTGTATAGGTTACGACGCAATATTTTGCGTCGCTACGTGTGTTTCAAAATGAGAGGAGTGTGTTGAATTACGATTCATCCAACCATCTAAAATTGGTAAATTAATAATCGGTAAATCGATACCCGGTTGCTCCGTTGCCGGCTACCCGGTGCTCCGTTGCCGGATACCCGGTTGCTCCGTTGCCGGATACCCGGTTGCTCCGTTGCCGATACCTCCACAAATATACTGGCTTTGGATCACGCGTTCTGATTCATAGCAGATTGTGGCCCCGTTTCGACCCGCAAATTGCATGATTTTTATGCTATAATTTGGTTCAATAATCTGATATTTCCATTAAATAAAAATCAAAATATTCTCCTATTTATTTGAATATCAGTTGAAAAGTGTAT
>JAGNSQ010000125.1:0-1519 GCA_017987975.1 Saprospiraceae bacterium | reverse complement strand
GTGGCCCCGTTTCGACCCGCAAATTGCATGATTTTTATGCTATAATTTGGTTCAATAATCTGATATTTCCATTAAATAAAAATCAAAATATTCTCCTATTTATTTGAATATCAGTTGAAAAGTGTATTTTTATTCCACGAAATCAACTAGGCTATGTTGAGTAAAATTGTAGTGCTGATCGATCATTTGGAGGCAAACCAGGCACAGGATTTAAGAAAATACCTGCTGACAAAGACGTATGCCGATTCTGATATTTTTAAAGTTTATGAATACCTGGCCTCTTCTGTAAAGAAAAAAGAAGAGCAGAAATCACCGGAATACATCCATGAAAAGTTATTTCCAAAATCAACCAAAAAGACGATTGCCAATTATTTGTCGCTACTCTATAATTGGGGAGAAGAATGGATGGCACTTGAGACCGTAAAACAGGAAGACTATACGCTCGAACACCTGGCTCAGCGGTGGCTTAATAAAAATGGATTGTACCACTTGGCCGATCAAACCTACAACCGTATAGAAAGAGGCATAACTGAAGAGGATAGGGTAGACCTCCACCGATCAAAAATCAAAGCGTTGTCCTCGTTTGACCAACTGTTTAGCAATAATCCGGCAAGAGAAAACCTCTCACATGAAAAGTATGTGGAGATGGCAGGCAGTTTCAGACAATACATGAAGGCAAAGCTACTTTTAATCAACGCAGAACTGCACAACTGGGGAGATATCAATAATTATAATTTTAATAAGTGCATACAGGAAAATGCCAGATTGATTGATACCATTGAGTCAGATGAAACCAGTCACATCCTTGAATTATTGCTTTCTATGATCAGAGACAATCATGTACCTGCATTCATGGAATTAAAAGATATTCTGCTCAGTAGTCGCCTGGTGCAGGGAACCCGTATGTTTTTAATTATTGGCAGATATATGCAGAGAGTATCGATGCGATTTTGGAGTATGGGGCTTATAAAAGACCCTAAAATCATGCACGACCTACTCGACTTTGGTATGAAGTCTGGTATCTATTTTACCAATGACCGCCTTCCATCTGCCGTTTTCCACAATTTAGTGGTTCAGCAATGCCAGATCAGCGACTATGAAAGAACAGTAAAATTTATAGAAAAATGGATGCCTTCTGTGGTAACGGAAGATATAGCTGCTACTCAAGCCCTTGCGATGGCCCAATGCTGTTTTTATCACAAACGATATGCAGAAATCCATCTCTATACGGGTCGCCATGTTTTCCCCACTTTCAACCAAAAAAACCTTGCCCAGGGCCTGCACCTCATAGCCGCCTTTGAAAACCGCGATTGTGAGCCCCATATCTATGAAACAGCACTTTCCTCATCCCAAAACTTTCTGAAACGCAATCAACAACGGATGTCGAAACACCTTTTCGATAGTTATAAAAATTTGATAACATTTATCAAATCGATTGATGCAAATAATGGTCGAATACCAGATCCTGAGCAAATTTCTCCGTTGCTGTATAGAAGGTGGTGTATGGAGTTGTATAGGG
>JAGNSQ010000124.1 GCA_017987975.1 Saprospiraceae bacterium | reverse complement strand
AGCATCTGGAGTCTATATTAGAGCCACTGTTTCATGCAGATTCCTATGGTTACAGACCCAATCGGAGTGCACACGATGCAGTTCGTCAGTCTAATGCAAGAACATTAAACCATGATTTTGTAATAGACATAGATATCAAAGGGTTCTTTGACAATATAGATCATGATCTGATGATGAAATCAGTGAAACATTACTGTAGAGACAGATGGGTACTGATGTATGTACAGAGATGGCTGAAAGCAGGAGTAGTGAGTAAGGAAGGAATGTACAGAGATACGATGACAGGCACACCACAGGGTGGCGTCATAAGTCCGCTGTTGGCAAATCTGTTTCTTCATGTAGTATTTGACAAATGGATGGAGAAGAATCATCCTGAGAAGCCATTTGAGCGATATGCAGATGACATTGTGGTACATTGCAAGACGGAGAAGCAGGCTTTATTTATGCTGAAAGTCATAAAGGTAAGAATGCAACATTGTCATTTGGAATTGCATCCACAAAAGACGAAGATCGTAAATCTAAGGGGAGAATCTGTAGGGATCT
The DNA here is from genome assembly GCA_017987975.1 of Saprospiraceae bacterium. GTDB lineage: Bacteria > Bacteroidota > Bacteroidia > Chitinophagales > Saprospiraceae > JADKBO01. The sequence goes on along the minus strand of JAGNSQ010000124.1, from coordinate 8,032 downwards.
ATCCGAAGAAATATGATTTTCTGGGATTCAGCATTAAGCCAACGGGTGTCAAGACGAAGAAAGGCGTTAAGAGCCTACCTGGCACATTTGTGAGTATCAAATCGAGAACTGGTATTTTGAGCAAATTCAGTAGCTGGTCAATTCATAAAAGGCGTAAGCCCATAGAGTTATTAGCAAAAGAATTAAATCCGATGATACGTGGCATCATCAACTATTATCACAAGTTTGAGAATGGCAGTATGCGTTACGTATGGAATCAGCTCAATGCCAGACTACTTAAGTGGGTAAAATGGGAGAAAGGATTGTATAAGTATGCAGCCATCCGATGGTTAAAGATAAAATACAAAGAGAGCCCTGATCTATTTGCCCATTGGAGATTGGTATATCCCTAAAGGTATATTATCTTTGTGTGATTTACAAACATGAAGAGCCGTGTGAAGGGAGACTTTCACGCACGGTTCCGTGAGAACGTAGGGGTGAGATTCCCCTGCGTGACTCGATTGTTTTTTAACTCTTGAAGTGAAATATTCAAGGCATTTGGAATGTGTCCTTGCTCGTATTCTTCTTTGTTTCTTACGTCAATGATTTGAATTTTTTTGTTGGCTTGAAGTGCTTGTTTTACTTCATCCACTTCAATGCACTCTTTGATTACTTTTATTTGTTCGGGCATACGGAATTTGATTATAAGTGAAGATATAATTGTTAGTCCACCAATGAGAAAAATGGCGTATTCAATACCGAATAAGTCGGCAGTAACGCCTGATATTACTGCACCAAAAGCGTAACCTAAATCTCTCCAAAGTCGGAATGTTCCGATACTTTCTGCACGTTGTTTCGGACTTGTCGCTTGGGCAATAGTTGATAAAAATGTAGGATAAACCAGTGCAGTTCCTAATCCTAAAATTGCAGAAATGGAAGCCAAAACATAAAATTCGCTACTGAATGGAATAAGTAAAATTGCCAATCCTTGTAAAAGCATACCCCAAAATAGCATTGCTTTTTTAGAGTAGTGGTCGGACATTTTGCCTGTAAAAAGTTGCCCGATACCCCAAACGGTTGGATAAATGGCTGTGATTATTCCAATATTCGCATTGTCAAAGTTTAGCGAAAAAAGAACTATTGGGAGCAAACCCCAAATCATTCCGTCATTCAGATTGTTTACAAGTCCTGCTTGTGTTACAGAACTTAGTGTTTTGTTCTTGAAAGTTGTTTCAAAAAACACATTTTCAAGTTGTGTTGTGTTGTCAGTTGCACTTTCCTTATGAACAAATATCCTTGTGTCTTTTACCCAAAGTGCAGTTAAGATAAAGCCAACAATAGAAATGAAAATTCCAATATAAAATGGATAAGGTGTTATACCATATGTATTGGCAATATAACCGGTCAGAAAGGCAACAATACCAACTGCAAAATATCCTGCAAATTCATTTAAACCCATCGCAAATCCACGGTCTTTTTCTCCTACAAGGTCAATTTTCATAACTACAGTGCTGCTCCAAGTCAAGCCTTGGCTAACTCCTAAAAGCACATTAGCAAATATTACCCAACTCCAACTCGGAGCATAAATGAGCATAAATGGAATTGGAATGGCTAAGAGCCAACCAAATAGAAGCAAATTTTTACGTCCGAATTTATTGGCAAGTCGTCCTGTGAAATAGTTTGCAATGGCTTTGGTAATTCCAAATGCTGTAATGAATGAAAGTATAGCTGTCTTTGAAGCAACACCAAATTCTAACTCCGCAAACTGGGGGAAAATAGTTCTTTCCATTCCTATCATTCCGCCAACAAAAGCGTTTACGATTACCAAAATGGTAAACTGTTTCCAATTTTCTTTAATTCCAAGTTTTATGTTTTCTGTATTCATTATCTTTTATTTTAGAATGCAAAGATCGGCCTAATGCATGACAAATCTTTTTACAAATGATAAATAATCAATTTGCTTTCTTAATTCTATGGAAATCTATATTGTGAATCAGCCAAACTGTTAAGCCTTGGATTAAAGTCCAATTATTGGCTTTGCGTGGTACAAATCTTTGATGGTATCCTGCTAATACTGTTAAGTTGGGCACGGTGTATCCAATCAATAGGTAGGAGCGCACTTGATCGATACTGTTGGTAATGGATTTCCATGTGTTGAGCAACGTTTCGTTGATAATGTCAATATGCCAAAAATTTTGTTGTTTGCCGGTTGCTAATCTGTATCGTAAATCTTGCATCAAGCGAAAACGATTATTGAAAGTTCGCTGATTTTCAATAATTTCACCTTGACTATCCAAGGATTGTCTGAATCGGGCATCATAGCGAAACCGAATTATGTATTGTAACTTGGGATGAAGATGAATTTTCTTAATAGCTTGCCCCCAAATCCGATTCTCCTGTCGAATGAGTTGGTTTGTATTGGATGTAGATGCCAATACAAAGGCATATCCTGCGGTAAACTGATATCCTTTGGGCGTCTGATAGGTAATGCCAGGACGAATAATACTAAATCCATTCGTGACATAATGGTAGTCGTTCCAGATTTTCCATGTATCACTTAACGAAATGGTATTGATGTAGGCACCCCAAACTTCTCCCTTGTAATCTTGAGCTTTTATAGTTGTATAGCTTATAAGGCTAATTAAAGCAATAAGAAATCTCATTTTCATTAATTGGATATATTTGAATCTATTATTTTAATCGATGCAAAGATCAGCTTATACTACAAGATTACATTTTACAAATGATAAATAATCATTTGATATTTCCCCTTATTCTGCTAAGGGAAACTTGTGTGATTCCAAGATAGGTGGCAATGTACTTCAGTGGAATTTTTTGAACATAATCAGTGGTTTCGAAAAGTTCTATATATCTTTCTTTAGCTGATTTAAATTGCAAACTTTCAACTCTTTTTACGGTATTAACATACTCTTTTTCAAATAGTAAGCGAAAAAGTCGTTCAATGTCATGGTGCTGGTTATAAAGCTCAAACAAGGATTCAGAATCAATACTTAGAATAATACTTTTATCTATAGCCTGAATGCCTTTTGAAGTAGGCTTTCCTGTAAAAAGACTTTCAGCCCGCACGATAAGTTCGTTTTCAAAAGAAAAATGTTCGGTGATATCGTTGCCGTCTTTGAAGTAAAAAATTCGTGCACATCCACCTTCCACAAAGTAAATTGTTTTGCACCTGCTGCCTATATTTTGAATTATATCATTTTTATTGTAACTATTGATATTAATAATCTGCTTGAGTACTTCTTTAGCCTGATCAGATATTTTATAAACACTATCAAAAAATGAAATAATATTCATTATTCCTAATTTATAAGTGTATTCAAGGTGCTGCGTATGAGCGCTAATGACTCTAAACTTCCAAAATATTCGCCTTTCTCAAAATCCCCTTCTTGTTGAGCCATCGTGTTTGTAAGATGAGCAAAGCATATCACATTTTTATTTTTTGCTTCTGCAAAAGCATAAAGTGCTGCTGCTTCCATTTCTACACAGGTTATTCCTTGCGCTTTCATCGCTGCAATTGCAGATGGGGTTTCTCTATAAGGTGCGTCAGTCGTCCAACTTGTTGCTGGAAACCATAGGTCATTTTCTGTTAAATATTTTGTCAATTCATCTGACAATAAAGCAGGTTTTTCTTTCGGTAGATAATGGTAGCTTGTGCCTTCGTCCCTTACAGCTTCTGTAATTAAAGCAAATCTTTTGGCTATTTGGGGTTCTGTGATTATACCTGCTGATGTAATGCTTATAAGTAATTCACAGCCCGACACAAACAGTTGTTCCGCTACCAAAACAGCGTAAGAAGAACCCACAACGCAGGGAATAATCCCAATTTTCATATCGCCCAAAGCGAAGCTATATAGCTTTGAGTGATAGCAGGACCAACATTCATTCTTTTTAGCTTTTTCTTTCATTAAAAGGTAATCAACCAAGTCTCCGTCCGGGTCTAAGACGCAAACAGCAGGAACGCTGCAATCCGCTATATTTTTTTGCCGTCTCGCTTCACGCAATAAATTTTCAGGCAAAAAAACCGATTGCTCTTGATAGTCTTTATTTAGCAGAATAGCTGCTACAATATCTTTAGGCATTTGTTAAAAGGTTAATACTTTATCGCATTCTACTATTTGTTTTGTCAGCTCTGCCATTGTGCTTATTTCTGCATTTTCTACAAGTTCAACATTTTTTAATCCCCTTGCTTCAAGGCAGCTTCCGCAAAGTAAAAGTCGTGTTTCTTTTCTTGTTGAAAGTTTTATCATTCGTTCAATATTGTAATAGCCGTTTGGAGTATTTTGGTTTGGAATAGCACAATTTACTCCATCTGCCATTAAAAAAATTACCACTTCCGTTTCAGGATAATCCTTGTTTAGTTGGTTGGCAATTCTTAGAGCGTTGAACGCTTTTTCCGTCCCGTAAGGGGCATCATTAATGATAATTAATGTCTTCATTATTTGTATTTTATATGATTAAACTTTAAATGCTTTGATTACAACAAAACTTCCTTTTCCGAAGCCCTTTTCAGGTTTTTCAATTTCATTTTCTTTTAAACTTATCAAAGTCTGCCAATACTGAAAATTTTCAAAATGGGATTGATGCAAAAGTGCTGTCAATTCTTCGGTGGAATGAAAATGTGCATCACTATAAAACTTGTTAGATGATTTTTCTTTTTCATATTTTATGCCAAGTTGACTCTTTTTGTCAATGATTCCCAAAATGATTTCTCCTTTTGGTTTCAAAATGCGATAAACTTCTGAAAATGCTTTTGAAATGTCGGAAAGAAAACAAACTGTTGTTACCATCAATACAAAATCAAAAGTTGTGTTGTCAAGTGGAAGACTTTCTGCATAAGCTCTGTAAACTATAATTCCTTTCTGTTCCGAAACTTTTGCCATATTTTCTGAAGGCTCAACTCCGAATTTGATGTTTAACCGTTCCGCAAATCTTCCTGTTCCAACCCCTATTTCTATTCCCTTTTTATTCTGTGGTATAGCTTGCTGAATAGCCAATATTTCAGATTCATATACAGATGAATGATTCTGAAACCATTGGTCGTATTCCAATGTGTTTTTTTCAAATACGTTAATGCTACTATCCATTGCCGTAAATTAAAATGTAAGAATTATTTCATTGGATTTGATGATAATATAAAGGTCAGCTAATGTAGAAACTGGACAAAGTTTTGTTCCTTCCGTATTTCTGCTCATCAAACAAGTTCCACAGGCAAATATTTTTCCCCCAACGCTGGAAAATGTTTCCATCATTGCATTAACATCAAAATCTTTATTGATAATGGTAGGGGCTTCCACTCCCTTTCCAAGAAGAAAAACCGAAACCATGTCGCCTTGGTCAACAGAATAATTTGCAAGGCGGAAAGCATTCCAAACAGATTCAGGGTCGTTGGATGAAATTACCATGCCGATTTTTTGAGGTTTAAATTTTTGAATAGTTTTTGTGTCGCCAAAATTATTTGTAGTTTGTGCATACATGACAACTGAAGTCAGACAAAATACAAACAGAAGAATAAAGATGTTTTTTGATTTCATATTGATTGATTTTAGAAGTATTTATAGAACCAGTATTTTTCAAACCAAACTTTTGTCCAGTGCCAGAATAAACCAGGTGTTTTCATTTTAACATCAGGTAAAGGAGAACCATAAAAGTTTCCGCCAGCATACCCTGCTTTTCCGTCTCCCATTTCAAGAAAACATTGTCCGTCTCCATTAAATTTTTTATCTGGCGTTTTTCCTGTAATTTTGTGAGCAATATTGTGTGCAACGGTTTCTGCCTGATAGTGAGCAAATACGCCTGCCTTCGGTAATGGTTTGCCCATTTCAAGCGGTATGTAAGTAATGTCTCCAATAGCGTAAACATTTGGAAAATCCGTTTCCATTGTATTTCGGTTTACTTCAATCCAACCCGACTTTCCAACTAATGCAGTTTCTCTGATTACTGATGGGCATTGATGTTTAGGTGTGAATGCCATCAAATTATAATCAGCCGTTTTCCCATTACTGAAAGTCAATATGTTTTCGGTTACGGATGAAACCTGATATTCAGGAAAATATTTTATACCTTTAATTTCGACCATATTCCTGACCGCACCCGATAATTCTTTTCCTGCAACACCCATAGGGCCAGGTTCAGGAACATAAAGTGAAACTTTCGATTTATCTGTTATTCCTTTTTTTCTGATTATGCTTTCTACAAGCATTGCAGCTTCATAGGGAGCAGCAGGACATTTAAAAGGAAGTGCAGAAACTACAACGGCAATATTTCCACCTTTAAAATTTTGCAATTTTTCATTAAATGTTGTAGCTCCATCAAGAGTATAAAAATCATGCCCGAAATTATTAAGTTTATACTCTGTGATTTGCTCAACTCCAAGAGAAATTACCATAAAATCTCCTTTATATTCATGTCCATTTACCGAAACAGAAATTTGTTCAGGATTTACATTTGCAATTTCTCCAATTACAACTTCTATTCCTGGACCTGCAATTTTTCGAGTATTTCGGTAAACTTCATCCGGCTTTCGTTTACCAACCATCAACCACAGAAGGGAAGGTGCAAAAACATTTTTTTCTTCTTTTTCAAAAAGTAATATTTTAGTTTTGGCACCAATTTTTCTACTCAATTCTTTAGCGGTTATAATTCCACCGGTTCCTGCTCCTAATATTAATATGGTCTTACTCATTTTTGAATAGGATTAAAGTTTTTCAATAAGTTTTTGATTTTTCTTCAAATTGTCTATCAGTACTTCTCGCATTAAACGGCACGCTTGTGCTACTTTATTAGAAGACAGAGAAAAGTAGGTGCTTTGCCCATCCCGTCTTGATTTTAAAATCCCTTTTTTTGTCATTAAAGAAAGATGTTGAGAAAGGTTTGATTTCAAGCCACCCGTTATTTCCAAAATGTCGGTAAAGCAAAGTTCTTTTTCTTGCAGCACGTCAATAACTTCAATCCTTAAAGGGTGCCCTAATGCCTTACAAACATCTGCATGTAATTCAAAAATCTTCTTTTCTGTCATTGTTTAAAAGTTTAATAGTTCACAAATATATGAACTATTTATATAACCACCAAATATTTTTTGTGCAATAAGAAATTTTTAAGCATTGGTTATTAGTTTCAGTAAGGTTTTAACTGTTTTATGGGTGTAGAAGCAGAACGTAAATCTTGATTGAGCATGCAACGTATCGTTCGATTTTTTTTCGAAATATAAAAACTGTCAAATGGTCAGTCATTTAAAACAATCTAATTCTTTGTCAAGGAGCTTGTTTGCTTTTACAATTAGCAATAACTTACTGATTAATAAATCAAATTTCACCATTTAGATTTACGAAAGTTTTCTATTAAGATTTTTATTAAAAGTTTGTGTGGCTTTTATACACACCAGCGTTTCTTGCTTTCTACGGAAAATATAAAGTAGATTTTAAGAAGTGGGGATGGATGAAAAATCAGGTAAAAGAGCCTTCAGCTTTGAAAATGCAACTAAAAACATACCACCAGAGGTGGTAAAACTAAGAAGTAAGAATTCACCAGGGGCAGCGGGGCAGATGGTGCGTGCAGGAGTAATGTGAGGTACGAATCATGGCTGTGCGTACTAGATGCCCCTGCATGGCTGCCCCAAAACAAATAAAAGGAGGTGCGGTGGATGATACAGGGTGCTCAAGCAGCTTGCGGAGTGAGTACGCTGTAACAGGCACAGGAAGCACCGGAAATACTGCCAGCCATAGCCGCCATCCCAGAGCACATGCACAGAGCAGAAGACATAATGACCAGGAATATGACATCATATACTACCTGCAAGGTGGAGATATGTGGCATATAATGTAGTGATACTGGGCTATATGGCTTCTGCTCTGTAACTGCGTCTCTGCCACTGAACTGTTTAGCCGAAAATAGCATGTATCTGCATAGTGTGTAATGGATGGATATGTTGATGAGCACTCTCCATGCAGATACATGGTATGCGTAAAGTCAGTGGCAGAGCCAGGATGGTCTATGGCTGAGACAGTATGCCGCTTTACCTGCAAAAGGGTGAACG
>JAGNSQ010000123.1 GCA_017987975.1 Saprospiraceae bacterium | reverse complement strand
TGCAGCTCCAGATCTTTACCCTGATGCAGGAATATCCGGATGAAATTTTATACCCCGAGTTGCTGGAATGGAGTTATGTTCAGCAAAAAGACTACAAAAAAGCATTGCGACAAGCCAGAGCCATGGACCTGAAATTGGAAGGACCCGGAGAGCGCGTTTTTCAAATTGGTAACATCGCTTACGACGACCAGGATTACAATACAGCCATTGAGGCGTATAGTTATGTGGTGGAAAACAACTCTATTAATTCCACCTATTACCTGAGCGCCAAACGGGCCCTGCTCAATGCGAAAAAACAAAAGATAACATCCAGCTTTAATTATACAAAAGAAGACCTGGTCTCCTTACAAAGTGAGTATGAGTCGTTTTTGACTGAGTACGGTCGCAATTCTCAAACGGCTGCACTCATGGTTGAGTATGCTGATTTTGAAGCACTCTATATGAACAACCTCAAAAAAGCACAGGAAGTATTGTCAGAAGTGATCGACTTTGGTGGTGTGCAGCCCACTGAAATAGCCGGCGCCAAATTGAAGTTGGGTGATTACTACCTAATGGATGGAGATCGCTGGGAAGCCTCTTTGCTATACTCGCAAGTGGATAAAGCTTTTAAAGAAGGGGTGCTGGGCGAAGATGCCCGTTACCGCAATGCCAGGTTGTCTTATTTTACCGGCGACTTTGAATGGGCACAGCAGCAGTTCGACATTTTAAAATCAGCTACCACCCGCCTCATTGCCAATGATGCTATTGATATGTCGGTATTCATCATGGACAACCTCAACCTCGATACTACCGATGTTACGTTGGCCATGTTTGCCACTGCGGAACTGCTGGTTTTTCAAAATAAGTTTAACGAAGCTTTTTTAAAGCTCGATTCTGTGGCAACCCTGTTTCCTGAACACTCGTTGATAGACGACATCTATTACACCAAGGCACAGATGTACAAAAAAATGCAACAGCCTGAAAAGGCGATTGACATGTACAATGCCATTATAGAAAAATACAAAGACGAGATCCGGGCCGACAACGCCATTTACGAGATGGCGAGGATGTATGATTATCAACTCAATGATACAGCCAGAGCACAGGAACTGTACTTCAAACTATTTACAGAGTACACAGGTAGCACCTTTGTAGTTGATGCCAGAAAAAGATACAGGGTGCTGAGGGGCGATAACATGGAAAAATCCTGATCATGCCGATACTATACAATGTTACCATCATCATAGACCACAGTGTCCACGACCAATGGGTAGAGTGGATGAAAAATGAACACATTCCGGATGTCATGGCTACCGGTAAGTTCACCTCCTGGAAAATGCTCAGGATTGTAGAGGACCATAACCCTGACGGTATTACCTATGCCATTCAGTACCAGGCGCCCGATATGGAAACGTATCTGGCCTACCAAAATGATTGTGCACTGGCATTGCAGCAAAAAACACAAAACCTGTATGGTGGTAAATTTGCCGCTTTCAGGACCTTGCTGGAGGAAATGGCAGGTCAATAAATTATAAATAACCCAACCTTTTTCAAGAATCCAATCTTTTAGTAACTATGAAAAATTCAACTTCTTTACTGACTGCTTTTTTCATAATCTTTTTAAGCGCCTGTTCGATCCGCAATGCACCTATTTACGTAGATGACAGTTGGGGAGAAGTGAATAAAAACATTTCAAAAATAGAGAAAGAATTCAAATCCAAAAATTTGAAAGTTCACTCCCAATACCAAAAGGATACCATCTTGTTTTTGAGCTACCATCAAAGCCTTCCCGTTGAGATGCTCTATTTATTTAAGCAAGATACATGCTACTACCAGGAAATTAATTTGTTTTGTGGACCTTGTTCAGATAAGTTGATAAACACAATCCTAAAAGACAAATATTATAGTTTTAAGGCTATAGATAAAGTGAATTACGTTTCAGAAAAATTTCCAGCTATTATCATGCGACTCAACACGGTTGCTGGCAAGGACGATCTGGTATGCAATACAATTTCTATCAGAAAAATCAACTAAGTAATTTCAACGCAGAGTTAGTGGCACAGCCCTCAATGCTTATACGGTCTTAAGCTCTATTACTGTAATCTCAGGCCACATACCTACACGACCCGGAAAGGCAAGAAAACCAAAGCCTCTGTTTACATACAGGTATTGTCCTTTTTCCTCGTACAAGCCCATCCAGCGTGGATAGCGGTATTTGACAGGGCTCCATTTAAAGCCGGGCATATCGATGCCAAATTGCATGCCGTGGGTATGACCACTCAAGGTAAGGTGTACGTGTTTTTGATTGGGCAATACATGGTGGTCCCAGTGGGAGGGATCGTGACTCATCAGTACGGTAAAGTCGTTTTCGTTGACTCCTGCAATGGCTTTTCCCAGGTCGCCGATCTTTGGAAAATGCCTGCCGGCGCCCCAGTTTTCAACCCCCGCCAATACGATGTTTTCACCGTCTTTTTCAATTCTTTGGTGTTCATTGTTGAGCATGGTAAAACCCATTGACTTAAATTTTGACATAAAGTCATCCCAGTAAGCTTTTTTACCTTCTTCGGGCACACCAAAATAGCCATAATAATCGTGATTACCAGTAACGGCGTATTTGCCATAGCGGGCTGTCAACTCAGTAAAAATATCCATGTAGGGATTGATCTCATCTTTTTCAGAATTGACGAGGTCTCCGGTAAAGAGCAAAAGATCGGGCTGCTGGGCATTGATGAGATCGATGCCTTTTTTTACGGCATCCTTATCGTCAAAACTACCACTGTGAACATCAGAAATCTGGACAATTTTAAAACCATCAAATGCCTTTGGCAAATCTATGAAGGCGAGTTGTACATTTTTTACCGTGTATCTGTATTTGCCCACCATCATACCATAAAACATGGAAACCAGCGGAATGCCTGCTGCTACCAGGGCTGCCTGATTAAAGAATTGACGCCGTCCCGGCATAAAGGCCTGGTCCTGGTTGTTGGTAACCTTGGCTTGTACAAAATTGAAGATACCTCCCAATATTCTTCCTCCATCCTGCATCAACAAGATACTGCAAAAAACAATTTTGGTAACTACTGAAGTAAGAATGATGCCCAACCATAGGTTCATAGAGGCAGACTTAACCATAGATCCCGATTGCATGCCGGTGATGAGGTTGAACAAGGCAAAGGCTACTACAACGATTTGAGCAAAAAACACATAAGAAAAATATTTTGCCCATTTATGACCTGCTGCCAGGGATCGGATGCCGGAATACGTGTAAACTTCCAGCAGGATAAAAAAACCAATAAAAAAAAGTAAGCCTAAAATTCTGCCTCCCATTGAATAAGATATTTGGAAATTAAACCCCGAAACGACTCAAAGGTTGATTTTTTTAGATAAAAGTAATGGGGGCTGGGACCAAAGTGCTTATATGAATTATAAAATCAACTTGTGACTCTTTGTTTTGCCCGCACAATCGAGTACCAAAATGTACATGCCGGGCTGTGCAAGGGGTATTTCCAGCAGCTGGCCCGATGTTTTTTGTAACAACCTCCCGCTTTGATCGTACAACATCACATTTTGAGCATAGGTCGACCAACTGATCTGCCTGCCGTTGATAAAAATTTTGTTGTCCTCCGCCGTTTCTTCTTCGGTAGCTGTCAATTGGGGACTCAGGTCAAAGCTGGTATAGGTCCCTTTATCTCCGCTGGTGTTGCTGTTGTTGTTGGTTGCCAGTCCTGCGATGTAAAGTTTTAGGAACTTGCCTTCTGCCGGGGCCTGCCATTTGGCAGTAAATAAGCCGGATGCCACAGGTGAAATCTGAGTGAGGTACACCCTGTTTTGAAGGGTTAGTTTTCTGACCTTTTCGCCCAGAGATAAAAAGCTGCCTGCCTGTACCCCGGCTTCATCAACCATCACCGCCTGAAAGCCGTAGGTTTTGGGATTACCACTCGTTGATCCAATTTGCATTTCAAGGGTGTAAGCTGAATTGGGCTTGTAAGCGTCAACTACATTGCCCAAACTATCTTTCAATGCAATGGCAATGGTAGGCTGGTAGCTGCCTCCAGAGTGGCATTCTGCACAAGCGGGAGCACTGTTTTCAAAACTAGCACCGGTGGAGGGTTCGTTTCTACCTCCTTTATTGGATAAAAGTACAAGGCATGAAAAAATAGAAAATAGGGCAATGGCAATTCGCATATGTTAAATATTGAGGTTAAGACTTTAAATTCAAACAAAGGTTTAAAGTCGTTTTACCCAATACGATTAAACAGCTACATTGTAATCACGCAAAGCATCATTTAGTGAAACTTTTTTATCCGTACTTTCTTTTCTGGTACCTATGATGAGGGCACAATTGACATTGTAGGTGCCTGCAGGAAAAGTTTTGCTGTAACTACCGGGAATGACGACCGAACGTTCCGGAATTTCTCCCTTATAGGTAATGGGTTCAGTGCCAGTAACATCAATGATGTGGGTACTTTGTGTCAATACTACATTGGCTCCCAATACTGCTTCTTTTTTTACCCTGACGCCTTCAACCACTATGCATCTGGAACCTATGAAACAATTGTCTTCTATAATAGTAGGACTTGCCTGAGGTGGTTCGAGGACACCCCCAATTCCAACGCCGCCTGCCAAATGAACATTTCTGCCAATTTGGGCACAAGAGCCTACGGTGGCCCAGGTGTCTACCATTGATCCGCTGCCCACCCAGGCGCCAATATTGACATAAGAGGGCATGAGGATGGCTCCCGTTTCAATATAGCTGCCATACCTTGCAACGGCGTGAGGAACAACCCTAACACCTTTGCCGGCATAATTGGTCTTGAGCGGAATTTTATCGTGAAATTCGAGGGGACCCACTTCATAAGTTTGCATTTCCTGGATGCGGAAATACAGCAAAATGGCTTTTTTGACCCACTCATTGACCTGCCAGTCTCCGGAGGCCGTTGGTTCGGCGGTTCGCAATTTTCCTTCATCTAAGTACGCTATGGTTTCACGAATAGCGTCCCGAGATAAATTTTCATTGACCAGTTCAGGGTGTTGCCACAGTTGTTCAATGGTGTCTTGTAATTGCTGCATGTCGATCATTTGCGCAAAAATAACCCCTCCTTACCAAAGATTTGGTGGCGTATCTTACATTTTCAAAAAAAAGTTTTTACCATGCATAATCGGGCTTTCAACCAAATTTAATTTTGTTAACTTACTTTGATTAAGGGCCTAAGTCACCAAATTTTATTTGTTTTTGTAAAATCTCTGCTTTCTATCCTGATAGTCAAAGGCTTGATCTGTTTTTTACTATAAATCAGATATAGGTATTGGAATATTTTTTTTAGTTTCGCTCCCAAGAAAACCTTATTTACTCACTAACCATTGTTAAGCTTTTAAATACCAATGTCAAAGGCCTATGTATTTCCCGGACAAGGAGCCCAATATGAGGGCATGGGAAAAGATATTTACATGAACGATTCTGCTGCCAGACACACCATTGATCTGGCTGACAAAATCCTGGGGTATAAAATTTCTGAAATCATGTTTGAAGGTTCAGCAGATGACCTTAAAGAGACAAGGGTTACACAGCCCGCCCTCTTTATCCATGCGCTGGCAAAGGTAAGCATGCTTAGAGATCAGTTTAAACCCATTGCTACTGCCGGTCACTCTTTGGGTGAATTTTCGGCCCTGGTCGCTGCTGAAATTTTGACCTTTGAAAGTGGCTTACAATTGGTTTACAAGCGTGCCATGGCCATGCAGGATGCCTGTGATGCCGATCCCGGCACCATGGCGGCTGTACTCGGCCTCGATGATGCTACGGTAGAGCGTATTTGTGATGAGGTTAGTGACGATCTGGATGACATCGTTGTTCCTGCCAATTACAATTGTCCAGGTCAGCTGGTCATCAGTGGTACCCTGGAAGCAGTCAATGCTGCCATAGAAAAACTAAAAGAAAACGGTGCTAAACGAGCCGTATTGTTGCCGGTAGGTGGAGCCTTCCATTCTCCTTTGATGGAACCCGCACAAACTGAATTGGAAGATGCCATAAATGGCACTGCTTTCAGAAAAGGATTGTGTCCCGTATATCAGAATTTTACTTCCTTTTCATCTACAGATCCGGACGAAATCAAAGCCAACCTGATTGCCCAGCTAACAGGCGCTGTGAAGTGGACCCAGACCATCGAAAATATGGTCAAAGATGGCATAATGAATTTTGTGGAATCAGGGGGTACAGGGAAAGTTTTGAGTGGTTTGATTAAAAAAGTAAATGGTGAGGCCATCACCGAAAGCCTCTGACCCATGTCGAGATTTGACCTTCGGCAAGGGCGCATCCTGATAGCAGATCCTTTTATGCTGGATCCGCATTTTAAAAAAACGGTGGTAGCTCTCTGTGATTATACCAAAGACGAAGGTTCTGTGGGCTTCATTCTCAACAGACCCACCAATCTTCGGATGGATGAGGTGATGAATGAGTTCCCGGATTTTGACTCTGTCATCCATTATGGAGGGCCGGTTGCCAATGACACCATCCACTACATTCATAGAGTAGGGGACCTGGTAGAAGGTAGCAAAGAAATCATCCCCGGTCTGTATTGGGGCGGAGATTTTAACAAACTAAAATTTTTAATTCAAAACGAGGTCATCAAACCCTTTGACATTCGTTTTTACATAGGATATTCCGGATGGTCTGCAGGGCAGTTGGAAGAAGAGATGGATATTCATTCATGGGTGACAGACGAAATAGACATCAATCACCCTTTTATTAATGACAATGCCGGCCTTTGGCAAAAATGTTTGTACAACAAAGGCGACCATTTCTCTGTTTTGGCTGATATGGCCGACAGCGTTTCTCTCAATTAATCGAAAATGATTTCACTCAATAATATTGGTTTGCACTTCGGTGACCGCACTCTTCTTTCCGGTGTTACTTTTATGCTCAATCGCCGCGAAAGGGCCGGCCTGGTGGGTAAAAATGGAGCGGGCAAATCAACTCTCTTTCGCATCATCTCCAACCAGCAAAGTGCAGACGAGGGTACGGTAGAGCACCCCAAACACTTTAGTATGGGCTACCTCAAACAAGACCTCCATTTTGATGGCAACAACACCGTGATGGAGGAAACCAAGGCCTGTTTTTCTGAAGTGGGCATCATTGAAAAAGAAATATCCGAAATAACGGATGAGATGAATGAGCGGACTGACTATGAGTCTGATTCCTACATGGAATTGGTCGAAGAACTCACCGATCTCAACGCGAGACTCGATTTATTAGCACCCGGAAAAATAGATGCACAATGCGAACGTATCCTCAAAGGACTTGGATTTAAAGAAGAAGATTTTTTCAAAAAAGTTTCCCAGTTTAGTGGGGGTTGGCAGATGCGCATTGAGTTGGCCAAACTTTTATTGACCCAGCCCGATCTTCTTTTGCTGGATGAGCCTACCAACCACCTCGACATCGAATCCATCATCTGGTTGGAAGAATACCTGGGAAGTTATCCCGGCATCGTGCTGCTGATTTCGCACGATAAACAATTTCTCAACAATGTTTGCAATCGCATCTTCGAACTGGAATGGGGCAAGCTGAGCTCTTACGCCGGCAACTATGATAAGTACATTGTTGAAAAGGAAATGCAGAGAGAGGTCCTTGCCTCTGCCTACGTCAATCAACAAAAACAGATTGCAGAAAAAGAACGGACCATAAGCCGGTTCATGGCCAAAGCCACCAAAACCAGCATGGCCCAAAGTATGCAAAAACAACTCGATAAGATTGAACGCATCGAGGTGCCTGAATTTGACACCAAGGCGTTTAAACTTAAATTTCCCGAAGCTGCCCGCACCGGCAGGGTAGTGCTGGAAGTGAAAAATATTTCCAAAAGTTTTGGACCCAAGCTGGTGCTGAAGGATGTCAATTTTGCGGTTGAAAAAGGTGAAAAAATCGCCTTTGTAGGTCAGAATGGTATGGGTAAGACTACTATGGCCAAAATGATCACAGCCCAGCTGATGGCCGATAGCGGTACCATGAATTTTGGATCCAATGTGGCCCTGGGCTACTATGCCCAAAACCAGTCTGAACTCATCGATGTGAAAAAGACGGTGCTGGAAGTGATGGAAGAAAATGCACCCGCTGAACAAAGAACCAACATCCGCAACATCCTGGGTTCATTTTTATTTTCAGGCGACGATGTAGAAAAAAAAGTATCGGTACTCTCCGGTGGGGAGCGTGCCAGATTGGCTATGGCCTGTATGATATTGCGCCCTTCCAACCTGGTCATCATGGATGAACCTACCAACCACCTTGATATCCAGTCAAAAGAGGTACTCAAACAAGCGCTGACCGATTTTGAAGGTACCTTGATCATTGTGAGCCACGATAGGGAATTTTTACAACAATTGTGCACCAAGGTATACGAGTTTACCAACCATACGGTCAAAGAATACCTGGGAGATATCAACTATTTCCTCGAAAAGAAAAAGATGACCGACATCCGCGAAATAGATACGCGCAAAGACAAAAACAGCTCTAATGTTGCTCCGGAAGTGGAAGTAAAAGTGGATCACGAAGAAGTAAAAAAAGCCCGCAGGCGCATGCAATACGTGGAAAGAGACATCGAAAAACTCGAGGGCGAAATTGCCTCACTATCCGACCAACTCAATGATCCTGCCATCTACCAGACCGACAAAGTAATTGACGTCAATCGCAAATTGCTGGACAAACAAGAAAAA